>JBDTTK010000488.1:0-4096 GCA_039930685.1 Bryobacteraceae bacterium
TGGCTGGAGTTTTATTTGTCGTTTGGATGATGACACCGTCGACTCCCAGAGAAGTCCGTGAGAATATAGACCGTATAGCTCGAAACGATCTCGAAACCGAAAACAGGCAGCGGCGCGCGATCCAGGTTCGTCATGTCCACGTACTCGGTGGCTAGGCCCGCCTTCCCGAAGACATCGCCAATGACT
Source organism: Bryobacteraceae bacterium (assembly GCA_039930685.1). GTDB lineage: Bacteria > Acidobacteriota > Terriglobia > Bryobacterales > Bryobacteraceae > JBBQWZ01. The sequence continues at coordinate 187 of JBDTTK010000488.1, forward strand.
TTCCGCAATGCCCAGTAGGTGTCGTCCGGAACGATGATGTGGTCGCCGGGCTCCAGGCCCTGAAATACGGCGGTCGCAACTGCAAGTCCGGATGAAAAGGCGAGGGCTTCCTTGCCCCCTTCAAGCGAAGTCAGACACTGCTCGAGGGCCTTCCGGTTGGGATTGTCGTCGCGGGAATAGCTGAAACCGCTAGCAAACTGGCCGTCCGCATCGCGCTGAAACGTTGACGAGAGATGGATTGGCTGCGCTACAGCCTTTGTCAGTGGATCGATATGCCGTCCCGCATGAATGGCGCGCGTTTCAAATTTCACGAGCGTAGTGTAGCAGTCTCACACAGACCCACCGATGTGAATGCAGCTTCCGTTGAGCGGACCATACAAACCGCAAGACGCGCGGAAATCGGGACGGAGGGGCGAAGCGCCAACACCCTCGTGCGAACAGCGTCCGGCTCGCATACAATACGCCCATGTTTCGGATGCCAATCCTCCGCGGGCTGCTGCTCCTCGCTGGGATAGCTGCCCTGTCCTTTCCGCTGCCTGCACAGGACCCTGCACAGGACGAAGATGCGCCGATTCGGGTCGACGTCACCGTCGTAAACGTGGCGTGCACCGTCCGTAGCCGGAAAGGCCTGGTACGCAACCTCGACAAGACGAACTTCCGGTTGCTCGAAGACGGCGCGCCAAAAGAGATCCGCTATTTTTCCCGGCAGGACGAAATGCCCCTCAATGTGGCGTTGCTGCTCGACGTCAGCGGAAGCGTGGTCAAGTTCATCGAAACAGAAAAACATACGGCGCGCCGCTTCCTGGAGACGATCCTGCGCCCGACCGACACGGCTGCCGTTTTTGGATTCGCGAGTTCCGTCGCGGTATGGCAGGAGTTTACTCCGTCATTGGACCGGCTGAAGTCTGGGTTGGCAAAAGTCCGGGCCACGGCGGGTCCTCCGGTCTTTGAAGCGAGCCGAAAAATCGGCGGTACGCTCCTGTTCGATTCCATTCACGTGGCCTCGCGCCGACTGAAGGACAAGCCTGGGGCGAAGGCGGTTATCCTCATCTCCGACGGCGTCGACGACGGAAGCTACTCAGACATGGAGGCCGCCATCCGCGCCGCCCAAGTCGCGGAGACAGTGGTCCATTCCATCTGCTATTCGGACGACTCGACGCGGACCGACGGCTGCGTGACGTTGAAGCAGATATCGCAAGCCACCGGCGGACGGACGTTCCGCATGAAGAAGCACGGAAAGCTGGAGGGCGTCTTCGCGTCTATCCGCGAGGAGATCCGGAGCCAATATCTGCTCGGATTCGCACCGAACTCGTCCGGCCGCGCAGGATTCCGGAAACTTGAGATTCTCACCACGCCGAACCGCCTCGCAGTCAACGCCCGGAAGGGGTACCTCGCTCCCAGTTCGCGCCACTGAGTTTAGACGCGGCTGGACGCGTCTTTGGCGACCCTCGCGATCGCGTTTACGAGCCTCCGGTAGGGCAGTTGACCGAGTGAGGAAAACCCCAACCACTCGCCGTCCCGCTCGCTTGCGTAAAACCAGCGTGTGAGCAGCGCGACATGCTCTTCACGATCGCCCACCGGACCGGGAAGCGCACCGACGATCTGCCGGAGCCGCGCGTCCATCGACGCCGGCAGAGAGGTTTGCCCATCGGCTGCCATCGGCTCCAATTCGAAACGCACGGCAGGCAGCCAGTTGGCATTCACAAAAAACCAAAGGTCGACCGCATGCGCCGGACGGTCCACGCTTGGCTGCGTTGGACGGGGAGCGGCGGGAGTAACGGCTATTCCGTGAAGGTGGGTGAGCTCCGCGCTCAGGTCGTCGCGCAGTTTCAGGACCTGTTCGACGCGCTCGAATCGCTTGTGGTGGCGGGCGGCGTCCTCGAATTCCATCTCCGCGCTCGCGCGCTCACGAGAGGCAGAGATCGCGTCCAGGAGGGATGCTCCGCCCGTGCGCAAAAATTGCGCCAATCGTTCGACCTCTGTCGCGTACTCGTCCGGCCCGACGACCTGCTGACAAGGGCGTGAACACAGGTTCATCTCGCCATAAATGCACCCAGGATGATCCTGGCTGGTCACCAGGTTTTCTTGGCATCGCCGGATTTGGAACAGATCCAAGGCCTGCGCATTAAATTCCTCAGCCGCGGTTCGCGAGCGGAACGGTCCGTAATACAGGCTCTTGCCCGTTCCGATCCGTGACGTAATCGCGGTTCGCGGAAAAGGGTTGACGAGCGTGAGCTTGACGAACGTTGCCGGATGAATCCTCGCGATCTTGCGATAGGCCTCCGGAAAGTGTTCCCTCGCCAATTCGTAGAGCAGAATGGACCCTTCGAGCTTGGATGCGAAAGGCCAGGACTCGATCCGCCCCGCGATCTGGCTCAGATTCAGCATGCGGCTGGGCTGTGACCTCGGCGCCAGAAGCCGGGTCACGCGGCGGCGCAAGAGTGCGGTCCGCGCCAAGTACGGACGGCCTTCCTGTTCCGCCGTTGGACGTGGCCAAATCAGAAAGACCGCTGGAACCTGCGGCAGCTCCGCGAACTGTTCCGGCGAGCAGACGATGGGTGGAGTGGAAATCAGGCTCATCGGAGAACTGTGGCAAAAGCGTCGCGGGTCAGGGGATGCACACCCGCGATACCCAGATTCTCGGCTACGTGCGCAACCTGGCTCATGCCAGCCAGTGCGACTTTGATTCCGGGAGCCGACCTCGCGTATTGGATGGCTCGCTGCGCGGAGGTGCGCAGTCCGCCGATTTTGGAATCCATGATCGCGGGTAGGTCTGCCGCGAGACGCGCCTGCAGCAGGCTCGCGCTGGCAACTACGTTCAGACCGAACGAATCGGCGAGCTCGAGCATCGTTTGGCCATCTTCGGCCGGACGCGAAATTGCCTCCGTCATGGCCAGGTTGAACGGCAGTTGTATCCATCGGAAATGGTGCCCGTCTCCCCCGACGCTGTGGGCCATCGAGACCATTCGGGTCAAAGAGAGCGTGCTGTCGCGAAACCCATTCCACGTGGCGGCGCCGTACCCGCGGATGGAACCGGCTGACACCGCGGACTCCAAACATTCAAACGCGGTCCGGACTCGACTGTAGAACTCGTCCTCATCGACGTAATCCAGCTGCGTTTCCGGATTGTGGAGATACAAAATATCGATCGCTTCGAGCCGCAGATTCTCGAGGCTGCGCGCAAGCTGATCCAGTAGGAAAGCCGGAGCCATGGAATGGATGCCCCCGACCACGTCTTCACGAGCAAGGGCCGGGACGGCGCCGCGGATGAGATAACCCGCTTTCGTCCCAACTACGTACTCATCCCGCCGCGGTCCGGCGGCCAGTGCCCGCCCGATCGCACGCTCGGAGCGCTGCTCTCGGTAATTCAGCGACGTGTCGATAAAATTGATGCCGCCTTCGAGCGCCGCGCCGATTGCGTCTTCATACCCGCCGTCGGTCGCCGAATTCGGTTCTCCAAGATAGCTTCCGATGCCGAGAGACGAAACGCTGAGACTCGACGCCTTGCGGTAGAAGGCTTGTGCCGCTGCCTCCGGAAACCGGGTTGCGAATCGGGCGGTGCCTTCGGTGGTCGCGTGTCCGGCTATGCTCACACTCGCCATTGTAGGGGACTTTACCCTGTCGTTGATCGGACTTTGGGCCGATAGTAGGTCGGGAACGAGATGGATTCAATACCACTAGGCGCGAACCGGTCTGACACTCGGTTACAATCTGAACCTAGGGTACCCTTGACACACCCTGCTGGATGAATACAATTGAGTGTACTTGTTGGTTTATATGGCTTTCTGTGAGCACAAGCGGACAGAGGTAATGGCACGGCGAGACGGGGTGGATTACGTGCGTTGCCTGGAATGTGATTCAGTCTTTGAGGCGGAGGACCTGGAACAGGTATCCGTCTACGATGACGACG
>JBDTTK010000489.1:0-4084 GCA_039930685.1 Bryobacteraceae bacterium
CCACAGCATGGGCGGCTGGGTCGTGGCGCACACGGCCGCGGCAGATAGCGGACTTATCGGTGCCGTGATGATCTCCGCCGGCGACATGGGACGCCTCGGAAGCGTGCCTCGCGAAGCCCTCGTGGCCCTGATGGCCGACGACATGGAGTCGCTAGCGGGCGTAACCGCCGAGAGTATGGCCGAAGAGATCCGCACCAACGCCAAGGCCTTCGGCTTCGGAAACACCTCGGAGGGCCTCAGCCGTCTGCCTCTGCTTGTCCTCACTTCTGACGACGGCTATGCGCCCGTCGCAAACGCCTTGGTCAAGGCGATCGAGGTAAACGGCGGGAAAAAGGCTACCTCACTCCACGTAGCGACAGACCACAGTTGGTCCGACCGCCGGATCCGGCTTGAGAGCGAGATCCTGAAGTGGCTTGCAGACCTGCGCTGATGCTGGTTTGAACACATGAACCGCGCAAGGCGAATGCAATGCCAGCTGAATTCTCAAACTAGATGAATGGCGCTATCGCGGTGTCCTTCCCGCGCCAGACGAACTCCGGCATCAGGTCGATGCGAGGATACCTGCTCCGGCTGAATCGTTCGCAGCGCGCCATGCAGATAGAAGGTCAGGTAGGTGTGCAGGCTCCCCTTATATTTGTAGTGGCCGCCCGTTTTTCCAGGACTTACCCTGCGGTCTCCGAGTCCTGTACCAAATTCGTCCTGCAGCGCATTGCTGGACGTCACCAGCGGATCGCCATCGCGCCCGCTACATTCGCCATTCAGTCCCGCTTTCGCGAAGATGGCTTGCAAATCCGGCTTCATGCGCGTCTACTTCGACATTCTTGTAGAAGCACCATTGAACGAACAGTACGTCGTCCATCTTATTGACAGAGCTGAGACCGATTGTCGAATCCACGTTCCAGAAGAACAGCGTGCCGTGTTTATCTCTTGCAATGTCAGCGTGCATTGAGCCCTCTCAGATCCTTATCGTGCGCTTAGCGATTGAATCGGATCATCCGATCTGCTGCAGATCTTACAATAGCGACGCCGTGAACGCGGCTCCGATGACGGGTCCCGGTCGGGGCTGGCGGGATCACTGGTTTCGGTTCGATCGCCTCGCAAACCGTGATCCGGCAACAACCCAGCGAACACGGAGTTTGCTATCACGAGGGACTTCTGGCTGAACGGCGAGGAACACGGCCTCCGCGGGGCCGTTAGACCAAAGAAATGGCGGACGGCAGGCGGAGGCGGTATCCGACGCCTGGTTCGGTGGCGATGTGGCCGGGACGGGCGGGGTTTGCGTCGAGCTTGCGACGAAGGGTGGTAATCGTAGAACGAAGCTTCTTCACGGAGCTTTCCTCGTTGTTCTCGCCCCAAACTTCGCGCACCAAACGCCGTTGGGTTAGCAGACGGCCAGCGTTGGCAACCAACGCTCTTAGAACGTCGAACTCCGGCGCGGTCAGGTGGACGGGGTGGCTATCGATTTGCACAAGGCCGCTGTTGAAGTCGACGAGGAGATCGCCGGCGGTAAACACACCCGACTTCAGGAGGGACTGGCCGCGCAGTGCACCACGGATGCGGTCGAGGAGATCCACGAGATTGCAGGGCTTGGTGAGATAGTCGTCGGCACCCGCCTCCAGGACGGAGATCTTATCCGATTCGGTCCGACGCACGGAGAGGATCACAACGGGGGTTTGAGAGAACTTGCGGATACGGCGGGTGACTTCGATTCCGTCCAAATCCGGCAGGCCGAGATCGAGAACGATCAAATCGGGTACAAACAGGGGAACCAACGAGAGGGCTTGTCTGCCGCGATTTGCCTCGTACACTGAGTAACCGTGAAGCAGTAGCCGTGCACGAAGCACGCGACGCAGAGAGTCTTCGTCATCTACGAGAAGAATTTTTGGCCCATGATCATTCACGTCGCCTCAGAATTTGAAAGTCTATTTGGCACCTATCCGGCTCCTATAGCTATAGCGTAACCGGTGCAGCGTCAAAATAGCCTCAAGGAACCGGGCTGTCAAGTCAAAGATTTGTCAAGCAGTTGGATGTGCGGCGGGATCCGGCGCTTCGGTCCGCAGGCGGTATCCTACGCCAGGCTCGGTGATGATTAGGCGCGGGCGCGACGGATCCAGCTCGATCTTTCGGCGAAGATTGCTGACATTTACGCGCACGAGATGCTGGGAATCTTCGTAATGCGCGCCGCCCCAGACCTCTTTCACGAGTTGGCGATGGGTCAGCAGCTTGTTAGCGTGGAGCGCGAAGGCCTTGAGGAGGCTGAATTCGGTGGGTGTGAGTTGGACTTCTCGTCCATCGAAGGTGACAGTCCGCTCGGTGAAATCCACGGACAGGCCACCGGTCACGAAGACCGGTCCCTCGTCCGACTGGCTCCCGCGTCGTAGAGCGGCACGGATTCGCGCGAGCAGCTCGGCTTGTCCGAATGGCTTCGTCAGATAATCGTCGGCACCGGCGTCGAGCGCGCCGACTTTTGCCTGCTCGTCGCCTTGGACGGACAAAATAATGATTGGCGTCTGCGTCCATTCGCGGAGGCATCGGGTGACCTCTTCGCCGTTGATACCGGGAAGCCCCAGATCGAGGAGAATCAGATCCGGACGAAAGGCGGGAACCACTTGTAGCGCCTCCTCGCCGTCGGCTGCCTCATGGACGGAATAACCGTTTCCTTCGAGTGACGCGCACAGGAAACGCCGAATACCAACTTCGTCGTCGACGACCAGGATCCGCGGTCCGGACTCAGGCATGGGACAACTCCGGCAGAGGCAACTCCATGGGCAGGTTGATCAAAAATTCGGTTCCGCCATCGGGACGGCGCTTCGCGAAGATGCTGCCGTGATGAGCTTCGATGAATCCCTTGCAAATCGAGAGGCCGAGGCCGGCTCCCTTGGGTCCACCGGGCGAAGTCACCCGGTAGAACTTGTCAAACACACGATCCAGTTCCTCTTCCGGGATGCCTCTTCCGCGATCCATAATGCGGATCGCAAGCCGGTCCTTCTCGGGCCGGACATCGACGGCGATGGGTGAATCGGGAGGAGAATACTTGATCGCATTGTCTAGCAAGTTGACGAGGACCTGCAGGATGAGGACGTCATCCATCGCAACTAGAGGTAGGTCAGGGGAGATGGACACGTCGATCGAGCGGCGTAACGCAGATTCGCCCAACTGTTGGAGGGCGGATGCGATGAGGTCCTGGACGTCGTTGAGCTCCGCCTTTACGCGAATCGCGCCGCCCGCGAGGCGCGTCATGTCGAGGAGATTCTGGACCAGCCAATCCAGGCGCTTGCCTTCGTCCTGTGCAGTTCTGAGAAGACTCTGTTGGGTTCCCTGGTCGATCAAGCTGCCATCTTCGAGGATGGTGTTGAGGACGCCGAGGACAGAAGCGAGCGGCGTACGGAGATCATGCGAGACCGAATTCAATAGGGCGCGTTGCAACTTGTCGGCTTCCTGAAGGACTTCGGCGCGCTGGGCCTCTTTGGCGAGCTGCGCCCGAGTAAGCGCGAGCGCGGTCTGGCCCATAAAGATTCCCAACAGTTCCCGCTGCTCGGGTTGCAGCGGGCCCCTACGTTCGTCGGACCGGAACCCGATTACGCCGACCGCAGTCTGCCCGCTCATGATGGGGGAGCAGTGAATCGGCGAGCCGGCAATCGCGCCGGTATCGGACCCAGCTTCCTGCCCGTTCTCAAACACGCGAGCGACGATCGAGTACTCGCGCGGGTCAGGTATGAACGCTGGGCTGCGGAAGTGTTCAGTCAGTTTGCCACCCGTCTTCAGCCAGATCACGATGGGACGGTGAAAAGCGGCGAGGAAGTGATGGGACACGGCTTCGAGAATCTGTTCTACCTCACTGGCGTCGGCAAGAGAGTTGGTGAAGGAATACAGAGCGGAAATGCGGGCTTCCCGGCGGCGGGCGGCGAGCGCTTCTTCACGGGTCGCGACCATCAACGTGCTGACAATCAGGCCTGTGGTCAGCAATCCGGCGACGGTCAAGACGTACCAGAAGTCATTGATGGCAAAACTACGGTATGGGGGAACGAAGAAGAAATTAAGAGATAGTGCTCCGGCGACTGCGGTGGCGACGGTGGCGCGCCGG
>JBDTTK010000490.1:0-4069 GCA_039930685.1 Bryobacteraceae bacterium
CGCCTCCGCCCATGCTGTGCTGCTTCCGAACCGTCGTTGTGCGGTCCGAGAAGAAGAGAATGCCTTTGTAGATGGAATTTTGCGGCGTTCCGACGAGAGTGGCGTTGCTGTTGGATCCGAGATCGATGACGTCATTGCTCGAGTTGCCGGTAATGTAAATCAGGATTCCCTGTCCCGTGACCGGGTCGTTTGCGAATCCAGTGGACATGAAGATGTCGCCATTGGCGGCGTTGGCGAATCCTTTGCTCTGCAGGTAATAGATACCCGGCTTAAAGATGGCCGTCTCATTCTTGACTTCGATCCCAGCAGGATAAAGGCCCGGATAGTAAAGTCGGCATGCCTTGCCTGGCGATGCGGGGCATCCGCTTGCACCATTCGCGAGCGGGGTGGTGGCCGGGGCGGCGGCCGGTACCGCAGGGGGCGGAACAGAGGCAAGCGGGTCGAGGATTGGGGAAGAGGGCTGGATGAATTTCCCGGCCGTGCCGACCGAGATTTGCCCCGGCTGACTGCTCGGTCCGCCGAAGGTGCCGAAGTCGCCGCCGGTTCCCGTGGTGCAAGTCCCTGGGTCGAGCGGTCCTGCATGAGTCAAGTTAATCGAAGGAACGCCGGCAAAGCTGACCGCGGTGGTGCTGGTGGAATTGACTTGAATGCTGCGGACCGGACCGCCACAAATCGTAATGCCGGGGTTTCCGTTTCCGGAGAGCGCGCCGGAGAGCGACGGATGAAGCAGCAGAATCGGCACGGGAGAATTCACATTGACGATCGCCGCGGTCGCTTCAGCGCGGACCGTCGACGTACTGGCGGAAAGGAAGCGGATAAAGCCGTTTTGAATTGTGCGGGTGATGGTTACGTGAACCATGTTGGGAGTGTCCACAGAAGAGAGATTGACTCCAGGAGCGCTGGTGGGAAAGTCGACCACAACCTGGTCGCTGGCGGTGCCGCCGGCGCCATTCTGTCGGGCGTAGTAGCAGGGCGTGAGGGTATCGGTCGTGGTGCAGGTAAAGGCTGATCCGCCGAAGGTATTGCCGCCCGTATTCGTTTTGTCGAACACGCTCATGACACCGGCCTGCGCGGCGGCATCGGCCGCGGCTTGGACCATCTGACGATGGGCATAGAGCTGCGACCCGTCGACCGCCAATCCGATTCCGCCGATGAGGAAGATGCCCATGGCAACGAGGACGAGGATGACGGCCTGGCCGCCTTCGCCTTGACGGCGCCGCGAGGAAACTGTCAGAAGCATATGACTCCTTCGGTCGTCGATCCGAGATTCACCCGCAGCGGGAGAACGACAAATGGATCATAGGGATACGTGACGGTCACGACGACGCGAGATCCGGGCGTATTGGTGCCGTCCGGGTAGGTGACGTTGGTTACGAGCCGCGAACCGTCGAGCAGGCCCGTGGTAGCGTAGCGCGTGATATTCGCGACGACTTGCGTGGTATTTCCCGGCCCGCTGGGGCCGTCGACACCAGTGCCGCTTCGCGTTCCGCCATGAACGATGGCGTAACGGACAGCGGTCCGAGCGGAATTCGCAACCGTCGTCGAGACGAGAACCATGCGTCCGAATTCAAAGATGGCGAAGACAACCAATACAAGCTGGACGGCCACCAGCGAGAATTCAATCAAGCTGCTGCCTCGTTCGCCGGCGCGGCGTTTTACGGCGATCATTGCAGCATCCTCATGACGGTTTGCCGGTGGATTCGGGTGGGAGGCAGAGTTGCATGGATACCCAGCCCGGGAAAGTTAAACAGCGGAATCAGCGGCTGGTAGGTGTAAAGCACATCCACCCAACCCATCACGAACAAGTTCGCCTCAGTGCGGGTATCGTTTGGCGGATTCGTAAACGTCCCGGTTCCCGTGGTTGTGCAGGCTACGGTTCCGGCCCGGTTTGTGCATACGCGAACCGCGAGGCTGCTGCGGTTGAGCAAGGATGACATGTCCTGGGTCACGACCGTGTAGATCTGCGATGCGCTAGCGGGCCTTGGCGCGTTGATCGAGGCCCCCGCCATGGCGGCGTAATGGCTGGCGCTGCGCGATGCGTTTGCGACTGTGATCCACGCAAAGATAAAACTGCCGAAATTGATGGTGTTTACGATCAATAAGAACAGCAACGGAATTAGCAGGGCGAATTCGACCAGACTACCGCCACGTTCCGACGCCAGTCCTTTGAGCAACATGGCCTGGCCCTCACGACGGCCCACGACCGCAGTCATGTATTCGTCGAAGGCATGCCTCCGCTTAGGGCTTGGAAACAAGAAGTTAATTCCCATCCCATCGGCGTCCTGGCGCACGACGGTGGCCATGACGGAGATGAAGCTGGTGGAAGAATGGAACAGCGTTCCAGTTTCTTCCTCGCAAAGATGTAATTGAAGTACGGTTCCGAGTCCCCACATCTCGGCCGTGCGCACGAAGGCGCCGGTTCGGCTCACATTTTGCACAGTGTGAGCCGAGGGATTGCCGCCGCTCCAGTAGTAGGCGACGAGCGGCGCAGCTTGACGAGGCGCCTTGCGGCGTTCCTGCTTTGAGCGCCACTTCTGGAGGACATTCGATAACCATTTCATTGGTGTCATCCCACGGCCGCAGTTGCCGTTTGCACTTCCTGCCAACGTGCTCGCAACGCGTCCGCGGGGCAGATCAAAACTTTGTCACCAATCTGCGTTCGAGACGAATAGACCGCACGAATCGGCAGTTCGAGGACTGTTTGCGCTTTGATCTTCACGGGAGCAATGCGAAACGGCGACAGATGTTCAATGATGTGGACGACGACGGAGTCGATGTCCAGATAGACAATGTCGGTCGGGAACAGCAGCCCGATCGTATGAATGCCCCGCGACGGGACAATCCAGAGTCCCTCGTCGGAGGCAAGTTGCCGGCGGCCGAGCAGGCCCCGCAGCCGGGTGAAAAGCGTGTCCGCCTTACGAACCCGGAGTCCGAGGAATGATTGCCGCGTGATATTGAAAGCGCAAAGCGAGTCCGCCAAGCCTTTTCTCCCCATAAAACAATGCTATTGGGGCGCACCAGGTGGAGGGTGAGGTCCACCTGGTTCACCGGAACAGTTGCAAGCCGCGAGCGCTTATTTGACGCTGGTACGGCGGCGCTGGATCAGGATCCCGAGCACGACGACGAAGCATACGCCGGCGATGACACGAATTAAATCAACGTTTTCCATGGCACTTTCTCCTTTTTCACGACTAATTCAACAGATACTTTTCAAACGAGTCCATCAAGATGATCATCGACGGACCAAGAACTACGAGGAACAGAGACGGAAAGATAAAGAAGACGAGGGGGAAGACTAGCTTCACGGTCGTCTTTGCGGCCTCTTCTTCGGCCCTTTGCCGGCGCGTGGTGCGCAGGGAATCAGAATGGACACGCAGGCCGGTGGCGACGCTCGTACCAAACTGGTCCGCCTGCATCAACATGGCGACCAGGGCGCGGACACAGTCGATATCAGTACGGTCGACGAGGTTTTGCCACGCTTCAGCACGCGAATGTCCAGCACGCTGTTCGAGGTGGACCATGCGAAATTCCTCGGCTATTTCCGGCTGGCTAATATAGAGTTCGTCGGCAACACGCTTGATCGTTTGATCGAGGCCGAGACCGGCTTCGACGCAAACCACCATCAGGTCCAGAGCTTCCGCCAATCCGAGTTCGATGTTCTTTGCGCGAGCCTTGATGCGGTTTCCCAACCAGAAGTCGGGCAGCAGGAAGCCCAGGCCGAGCGCGAGGGTGTAGCCGAAGAATGGGCCAAAATCAAAGGTTCCGGTGACAGTAAGGATGAGGACGGCGGTAATCGGACAAAGGACCTTGGACGCATAAAAGAGGTCCACATGATATGGATCGCGAAAACCGGCGAGAACGAGCCGCTTGCGAACCACCGAAGTCTCGAGAGCGCTTCTGGGTACGAGGCGCTGCAATGGATCGACAATTCTTTCGACGGCATCGGCCGACGGAGCCTGGAAGAGCCGTTGAATGAAGCTTGCCTGGTTATCCCCTTGCGGCCGGACGACATTGGCGATGCGGGTTTTAAGCTGCTGCCTGTCGGCAACGAGGAGCACCACCGCCACCA
>JBDTTK010000491.1:0-4060 GCA_039930685.1 Bryobacteraceae bacterium
AAACCGCATTCCCCGGAATTCCCATCATAGGAACGATGGATGGCTATCAAGAGCGTGAGGCCCAGATCGCAGAGAGGATCGCCGACCGTGGTCATTTCCCAATCGAGAACCGCGACGACCTTGTCCGGGTCGCCTTGGCCGAGCATGACGTTGTCGAGCTTGAAGTCGTTGTGGACGAGCGTCGGTTTGCCCGATGGCGGGATGGAGCCTTGCAGGAACTCGATGACGCGGTTCATCGCGGGCTGCGGCTCAAGCACCGCGCGGTGCCAGCGTTCCGCCCAGCCTCCGACCTGCCGCTGGAGGAAGCCCTCCGGCTTACCGATTTTGATCAGGCCGGTCTTCTCGATGTCGATCGCATGGAGTTGCACCATGCAGTCGATTAGGGCCTCGCTGATCCGCCGCGGGTACTCGGGCTGCGCGGCAATGTCCTCCGGTATCTCATCACGAATGATGGTGCCGCGGCGGCGCTCCATGAGAAAGAAGACGGCGCCAAGAACGGAGGGGTCTTCGCACAGCAGGAATACCTCCGGCGCCGGAGGAAAGTGCGGATGGATCGCCTGCAAAACACGCGATTCCCGAGCCATGTCATGCGCCTTCGGCGCGACCGGACCAAGCGGAGCGCGGCGCAGGACATATTCCTTGCCTCCGATCTCGAGCAGGTAGGTCAGGTTCGAGTGCCCGCCGGGAAATTGCTCGACCAATATGCCGCCCTCGGCTCCTTCGATCTTGCCGGTGAGATAGCTCTGCAACACTTCGAGGTTGAGTTCCTCGCCGCGCCGCACCGAAGACGTGTCGGAATGCATCGCCGTTAGTTTAGCGGACAATACGGAAATGGATCACGTTCACGTTGTACACGAAGGCAGCCTTGCGGTGCTGACGCTATCGCGCGGTAAGGCGAATGGGCTCAACACGGCGATGTGCGTGGAGATGCGTGACGCGGTCCGAGCAGCGTCCGCGGATCCGGCTATGCATGGCCTCGTGCTCGCGAGCGACCGGCCCAAGTTCTTCTGTGCCGGCTTCGATATTGCGGAGGTGTTCCGCTATGACCGCGCGGGGTTGACGGAGTGCTTTCGCGCGTTCGGCGAGATGTTCGAGGAGATCCTGTTTCTCGAGAAGCCGGTGGTCGCGGCGCTATCCGGACACGCCTACGCGGGTGGAGCGGTGCTTGCTCTGACCGCGGACGTGCGGGTGATCGCGGACGGTCCGTTCGGATTCGCGGTCAACGAGATCAATATCGGCGCGGTGCTGCCGCCGAACGTCTACCGCCTGATGGAAGACGCGGTCGGCGTCCGGCAGGCGCGGCGGATGCTGCTGACGGGCGATGCGATCAAGGTTCCGGAAGCGCTGGCGATCGGGTTGGTGGACGACGTGGTTCCGGTCGAGCGCGTCCTGCCGCGCGCGATTGAACTTGCCGTGGGTCTGGCGGAGAAGCCAGCTGCGACGTTCGCGGAGATGAAGCGCATGACGCGGACGGTTCGCGGCTACGCGAGGTCCGCCGATCCGGGTCCGTCGGTGGATCCGTGGTTTACGCCGGAGACGATCGCGCGGAAGACGGCAATGCTTGCAGCGCTAGAGAAGCCGAAGGCGTGAGCGCGACCCGGATTCCGCGTGGGTAGATCGCGGTAGATTTCGGGGGATTAACGCTGTAAAGTATGGCGGAGGGGGATTTCCATGAAGAAGCTGATTGCAGCCCTGTTGCTGAGCGCCGCGCTACTTCCGGCGGCCGACGTCTGGGACAAGGTGAAGGACGGCTACGCCAACTCGAACGGCGTCAAGATCCATTACGCGACGATGGGCAGCGGTCCGCTGATCGTCATGATCCATGGCTTTCCGGACTTCTGGTATACGTGGCGCGACCAGATGGCGGGCCTTGCGGACCAGTATCAGGTGGTTGCGATCGACCAGCGCGGATACAACCTCTCGGACAAGCCGGCGGGCGTCGAGAACTATGATATGAAGCTGTTGGTCGGCGACGTCGTGGCAGTCATCAAGAGCCTCGGCAAGGAGAAGGCGATCGTGGTCGGCCACGACTGGGGCGGCATGGTCGCGTGGCAGACGGCGTTGAACGTTCCGCAGGTGGTCGACAAGCTGATCATTCTCAATCTGCCGCATCCTCGCGGCCTGAATCGCGAACTGGTCAACAACCCGGCGCAGCAGAAGAACAGCCAGTACGCGCGCAACTTCCAGGCGAAGACGGCGGCGGAACTGAAGCTGAGCGCCGAAGCGCTCACCGGCTGGGTGAAGGATCCGGAGGCGCGCAAGCACTACGTCGATGCGTTCAAGAAGAGCGACCTCGAAGCGATGCTCAACTACTACAAGCGCAACTACCCGCGCGAGCCGTACACGCTCGACGAGTCGCCGGTGGTGAAGACGCAGATGCCGGTCCTGATGTTCCACGGGCTGGGCGATACGGCGCTGTTGTCGGGCGCGCTGAACAACACCTGGGATTGGATGGGCAAGGACCTGACGCTGATTACGATTCCGGGCGCGAGCCACTTCGTGCAGCAGGACGCGTCGGATCTGGTGACGCGGTCCATGAAGATGTGGCTCAACCGCTAGGAGCCTTCGCGCATGACGAGGGATGAGGTCCAGCTTCATCTGCAGTATTCGGCGTGGGCGGCGGGGATGCTTCTGGCTGCCGCCGCGTCGCTGCCGGATGGCGAGGCGTCGAAGGACCGTGGTGTCTCGCACCACAGTATTGAAGAGACGCTGGCGCATTGCTTCCAGGCGGACCGTGTGTGGCCTTCGCGGGTGACGGGCGCTCCGCCGCATGGCATGCGGATGGTGGGTGAGGTTCCGCATACGCTGGCGTTCCTGCAATCCGCGTGGCCGGTGGTAGAGGACGGATGGCAGCGGTGGGCGGCGTCCGTGGACGACTTCGCGGCGGAGTGCTCCTACCGCAATCTGAAAGGCGATCCGTTTCGGACGCCGTATAGCCAGATTGTGATGCATGTCGTGAACCACGCGTCGATTCACGCGGGTCAGGTGATGGCGATGCTGCGACAGGCGGGGGCGGCTCCGCCGCAGGTGGATTTGATTGCGTTCTACCGGGAACGACTCGCGGCGCCGGGCTGACTCAAGGATAGGGCTGTCACGATGACTTCCTTTGACCTCAAAGTGCTGGCTCTAGCGGGGGGCATATTTCTCCTGTTCTGGATCTTCATGGTGTTGCCGGGATATTTTTACCTGCTTACCCTTCGAAACGCGCTTGCGCTTTGTGCCCCGGAGTCGCGGAGCATGTCTCCTGGAAGAGTGTGGCTGTTGTGGATTCCGTTATTCAATGTCGCCTGGCATTTTGTGGTCGTGGTTCACGTCATGCGATCTCTGCAGAATGAGTACGCCCGGCGTCACATCGAGGACGTGACGCTGGGCAAAACGAGGGTTCTCGGCCTCATCGTTTGCGCCCTGATTGCCGGATCACTTGTGCCGGGATTATGGCTCTACCTCCTTGGCCTCTGGATAACGTTGGGGACGAACTTCTGGTTCAAGATTTGCAGTTGCAACGAGAGGTTGAAGTCTACCCGCGACAACTAACCGGCTAGTTCCGGCGCCGTAGGCTGAATCCGCTCCCCGGAGACTACCGCGTCGAATTGCGGGAAACCAAGCCAGAATCGCGCCGTCAGTCTTAGTGCAAAACGAAGCCATTTCGTCATAAACGCTTCGCTTCTATAGAAATAGCGGGCATTCGGGCTACAGAATTCGTCGCGTGCGAAACGAAGCCGAGACGCTCAGGGCGCCAGTCAATCTACCGAGCGAAGCCAGAAATCCGGCGAGCGCGATTCACGAAACGAAGCCAACTCCGATGGGCTTGGCGGTCCGGCGCCGCTAGAAACCTTTTTTGCGAAACGAAGCCAGATTTACCAAACGAAGCCAAGCTCATTGGCAGTGCATCGCCCTCGACCCACTCCGTGTCGCGCGACAGACTGGTTGAAGCTCAAAGATCCGGGGCACCAGGACGGACTCCGGGCGGACGACTATCCTCAATCGACGGTACCATCGGTCCCGCGGCTTCCAGGTGGTCTCGTGGAAGAAGTTGCTCATCAGCCGCGACTTAGGCACG
>JBDTTK010000492.1:0-4059 GCA_039930685.1 Bryobacteraceae bacterium
GAGAGACGAGGTTCGCAACCACCATGTCGCAGTTCTTGGTTTTCAACTTTCGCCGGGCTTCGTCGGCCAGGTTCTCGGTTTCGGCCGCGAAGCCGATCAAGAGGCGATCGCCTTTCTTCTGCCCGACCTCGGACAAGATATCCGGCGTCGGATCGAGTTCGAGAGAGAGGCGCGCGGCGGTTTTCTTCTGCTTTTGCATCGGAGCATTCAGCCGCTGGTAGTCGGCGACGGCGGCAGCCTTGATAATGATGCTGGACTCAGCCAGATGGCTCATCACGGCCTGGCGCATGTCGACGGCGGTCCGGACCTTGTGGAGAAGCACGCCGGCCGGCAAGGCGAGGTCAACCGGGCCTGAGACGAGGATTGTTTTGGCACCGCGCGCGGCGGCCGCTTCGGCCAGGGCGTAGCCCATCTTTCCAGAAGACCGGTTCGAGATGTAGCGGACCGGATCGAGGGGTTCCTGTGTGGGTCCGGCGGTGATCAGGACGGTTTCGCCTTCGAGGTCGCGCTGTGTGTTCGCGATGCCGCGAACAAAGTCGGCGATCGCGGCGGGTTCGGCCATGCGACCGGGCCCAGTCATGCCGCAGGCGAGATGGCCCTCGCCCGGCTCGGCGATGAAGCAGCCGCGCGCGCGGAGCGTCGCGACGTTGGCTTGCGTCGCGGGGTGCAGCCACATGTTCACGTTCATTGCGGGCGCGAGCACGGTTTTCCCGGTGAAGGCGAGATAGGTCGTGGTCAGGAAGTCATCGGCAAGGCCGTGTGCGAGTTTGGCGATGAGATCGGCGGTGGCCGGCGCGACAACGAGGATTTCATTCTCCTGCGCGACCCGGATATGTTCGACAGAGCTGGCGAGGGTATCCTCGGCGCTCGCAGCGTTAAATAGATCGGTAATGACTTTTCGGCCCGTGAGGGCGGCGAAGGTAAGCGGCTGGATGAACTCTCGCGCGGCACGGGTCATCACGACCTGCACGGCGAATCCTCGATCGCCAAGGGCTCGGGCAAGCTCCGCCGATTTATAGGCGGCGATTCCGCCGCCAACTCCCAGGATGCAATTCATGCGATGCCTGACGGAATCCGTTTGCGTGCCGGCGCGAACGACTTACTGGCCGGGTTGACGTTCCTGGATGACACGCTTCGAGTCTTCGTACTTCACGAGACCCCGGCGCACTTCTTCCATCGCGGCAACTGTCGGCTTCTTTGAGGTGGTCGGCAAGAAAGAGCGCTGGCCGCCCTGCAATTGACGAGCGCGCTTGGCAGCCACGATGATGAAGCGGTAGGCGCTCTGCTCCGGATCGTCCGGAATCGCTGCCACCGGCGTGCTGCGGATGTTCTTATCTGCCATGTTCGTCAACCCTGCACTTTCTCGAATGTCGCTAGAATCGGCCGGATTTCATCTTCCATCCGGATCCGTCTGACCCGTTCCGCGCGCACAATGGCACGCAGCGTTTCGACCGACTCTTCTACTTCCCGGTTCACCAACACGTAATCGTATTGCTGATAACGCGCGATTTCCTCGGCTGCTTCCTGCAACCTCCGGGCGATCACCTCTTCGGAATCCTGCGACCTTGCGCGTAGCCGCTTCTCGAGCTGCTCACGCGAAGGAGCCAGGATGAAGATCGAAACCGCCTCCAGAATCCGCTGCCTTAATTGTCTCTCACCCTGGACATCGATGTCGAGAACCAAATCCTTGCCTTCGGCCCGGGCGCGGTCGATCTCGGAAATGTTTGTGCCGTAATAGTTTCCGAACACTTCGGCATGTTCGAGGAACTCGTCGCGGGCGATGCGGGCCTCGAACTGCTCCCGGGAGACGAAGTAGTAGGCCTCGCCGTCGCGCTCGGTGGCACGAGGCTTTCGTGTTGTGTAGGATACGGAAAACCGCAACGAGGGATCCCGTTCGAGGAGTCTTCCGACGATGGTCGACTTGCCGGAACCGGACGGCGCGGAAACGATAAAGACAGTGGTCATTCGGCCGGGGCTATTCCAGATTCAGCGATTGCTCGCGAATCTTTTCGATATCCGCTTTGGCGCCGAGGGCGATTTCGGTAATGCGGAGACCGGCTTCGCCGATGCCGCTGGTTTTCGACAGAACCGTGTTCGTCTCGCGGTTCATCTCCTGGAGGAGGAAGTCGAGCTTCTTGCCAACTTCTCCGCCCGAGTCGAGTAAGCCGCCAAGCTGGCCTGAATGAATCCGGAGCCGGGCGATTTCTTCTCCGATATCGCTGCGGTCGGCGAGCAGCGCGGCCTCTTGCGCCAGGCGCTGAGGCTCGATCGCCGCTCCTTTGGTGGCGCTGCCGGTGAGAAGATCGGAAAGGCGCTCCTGCAGCCGGGCGTGGAACGCGGGGAGGGCGCGACCACGGATTTCTTCCATCGCGATCGCGGCCTCCGCAACCCGCGCGTTGTGGGTTCGGAGTAGAGCCACCAATTCCCCGCCTTCCCGCTGGCGGAACGCGTTGAGAGCGTCGAGGGCGTCATCGAGCGCACCGAGGAGAGCAGCCTCGGTCTCAGGCGCCGAGTCGTCGGCCCTATCGCCGCCGTCGGCAAACATGCCGGGAAGCCGCAGGGCAGCGTTGAGGTCCGGCGTGGCGGCGGCGATTCCGTGCGTCTTGGCGGCCTCAGCAAAGGCAGCGATATACGATGCCAGCATGTCCCGATTTAGAGAAATACCGTTCGAGTTCGCCGTACGAGGCGTGGCCACACGGACTTCGACGTGTCCGCGAATCAATTTTTTCTTGGCCGCGGAGCGGATCAGGTTTTCGAATGGATCGATCGCCGGCGGCGCGTGGACGTGGACATCGAGGCCCCGGTGATTCAGGCTCTTGATGCTGACCATGATCTCGCCTTCGCCCAGCGGACGCCGGGCGCGCGCAAAGCCGGTCATGCTGCGAATAGGTGCGGCCATTGATTGTTTAGCGTAGTTCCATTTCGTTAGGGTTTTCGTTTAGGGCTTAACGTTTAGGGTTTGACAACGGGATCGGCCTCGAGAAACTGAAGTTCGTGCAACCGCCGGTAGATCCCTCCGTGAGCAACCAACTCCTCGTGCGAACCCGTCTCGGCGATGCGTCCGCGATCCAGAACCACAATTGTATCCGCCCGGCGGACCGTGGACAGGCGGTGTGCGATGACGATCACGGTGCGGTCCGCCATGAGATTCGCGAGCGCGCGCTGCACAAGCATCTCGGATTCGGTGTCGAGGTGGGAGGTGGCCTCGTCGAGGATCAGGATCGGGGCGTTCTTGAGCAAGGCGCGGGCGATGGCGATCCGCTGGCGCTGACCACCGGACAGCTTGGTGCCGCGCTCCCCGATGATCGTGTCGTAGCCTTGCGGCAGCCGTTCGATAAACTCTTCGGCGAGCGCGTTGCGCGCGGCGGTCCGGACGTCTTCGAGCGTCGTGTCCGGTGAGCCGTAGCCGATGTTATTGGCGACGGTGTCGTTGAACAGAAAAGTGTCCTGCGCGACGATGCCGATTTTCTGGCGCAGGCTGGCGAGTTGGAGGTCGCGGACATCGCGTCCGTCAACTTTGACGGCTCCGTCCGTCACGTCGTAGAGGCGTGGGACGAGATTCGCGAGGGTCGTTTTTCCGCCGCCGCTGGGACCGACAAGCGCCACGATTTGCCCCTTCCGAACCTCGAGCGTAATGTTGTCCAGCAAAAAGCCGTCGGGGGTGGATGGGTAGCGGAACGTGACTCCGTCAAAGAGAATGGCTTTTTCGAAGCGCCCGAGTTTGTGCGCGGTCGGACTTTCGAGGATCAACTGCTCGCGGTCCAGGTACTCGAATACTTTCTGCGACGCGCCAAGGGCCTGCTGGAAGATGTTGTGAATTCCGGTGAGCCGCTTGACTGGTTCGTAAATCATCAGCAGCGCGATCACAAAGCTTGTGAACTCGCCCGTGCTCATGCCGCCGGCGCGGATTTGCGCTCGCGCGTAGGTCAGCAGTCCGACAATCGTCAGAGCGCCAAAGAATTCGATCAACGGGGATGAAAGCGCCTGCTGGGCGACGTAACGAAGGTTGCCCTTCTTCAGGCGCATGGACGCCTGATGAAAGCGATTGGCCTCGATTTC
>JBDTTK010000493.1:0-4045 GCA_039930685.1 Bryobacteraceae bacterium
ATCTGCAATGCCCTTCCCACGCCGCGGCCCGCCAACTGCCCCGCCGTCGGCTTCCAGGCAAGCATCGACACCGCTACTCCCGGACTTGGCCTCGCCAACGGACCGCACACCATCCAGGTCCGCGTCCGCGATGAGATCGGCCGCTTCTTCAACTTCCCCGAAGCGCCCGTTCCGTTCACCGTCAAGCACGACGCCTTTGCGCCGCCCATCGGTAAGATCACGGCGCCAGTCGCCAACGCGGAACTGTCCGGCACCGTCACCGTCGATGGCTACGCCTACTCGCCGCAAACCGGCGGCCGCATCGCCGGCGTGTTCGTCTTCCTCGACAGCGAGCAGATCGGCACGGCCACCTATGGCATCGCCCGCCCCGAGGACTGCGCCACGCTCACCGGCGTGGCGGCCTGCCCGAACATCGGCTTCCGCTACACGCTCGATACGAAACGCTTCTCGAACGGCGCCCATCAGCTCTACGTCTACCTCGCCGATCAGGATTTCAATCTAACCTTCGTCGGCGACTACTACGGAGGCACCAACGTCACCATCAAGAACTGATGGCGGTCGGACCGACATGTCCCGGACGCCGGCATGGACCGCTGTCTTCCGGCTAGTATCCTGCTGCTGAATTCTGGCGAGAACATCGAGGGTCAGCGTTCATGTCGGACGATTAAGCGGGTCGGCCATGCCCGGCCCTACGACACTGCATGGAAGGACCCGGCCGGGCCGGAAACTCCATTCCTGCTCAGATCGTTTCCCCGCACACGATTCGATGGCCGTCCGGTGTGCTCAGGCCAAATTCGCGCAGGCCCCAGGGTTTGTTGGTTGGCATTGAGGTAAGGAGCGCTCCCTTGGCCACAAACTCGCGGTACAGGTCGTCCACGCCCTCGACGTTCCAATAGGCGAAGTAGGAGTGATTCCCGAGTTCGCCCGCCGGACGTTCGTCCACGCACTCACCGAGCATGACGCGGAAGCGATCGCGGGTGAGGAAGCTCCAGCCTTGGGCATCGATGGGGTCCCGTTGAAATCCGAGCACGTCAATGTAGTAGCGCGTCGAAACCTCAAGGTCGCGGACGGCGAGGACGCACCTGGAATTGACGATTTGCGGCATGCTCCATTGTCTCCGGCGCGAGTGGGCGAGATGAAGTCAAAGAGCCGCGAGAATGGCGAGCGGTGATTTGTCCGCCGCATGGAACATCCCTATTGCCAGAGAAACACAACAGCGAACCAAACAGCCGAGTGGTATAACGGTTATATCAATCTGCGCTTTCAATTCGATGAGGGGAAGAACCGCGAGGTAAAGCGTAAGCACGGTGTGAGCCTGGAGGAAGCCAAGGAGATATTCGATCAGGCGCATCTGATGGATAGAAAGAATGACGACCCGGAGCAGTTTCGCGCGATCGGCTGGAGCGGAGGCCGATTGTGCTCGGTCATCTTCGAGATTCGGAGAGACCGGGAGGGGGAATTCTATCATCTGATTACTGCCTGGAGAGCTACCGAACAGGAAGAGGAAGCCTATGCCAACCAAATCTAAGCCGTCAATTTCGGCCGACGAGATTGCCGAGAGAGCAACGCGCGGGGAAGATGTTTCGAAGTTCTTCACCAATCGGTTCACGGTGGTGAGGCCCATTCGCAGGGTGAACGTCGACCTGACGCAAGGGATGTTGCGGGAACTCGACGAGCGCGCCGCCCGCTTGAACGTCAGCCGTCAGGCTGTAATCAAAACCCTTCTACGGCAGGCTCTCGACAAGAGCGATTCGCATCGGAGCTCCCCAAAAACGCCACGCTGACTGATGTGGGCTACCGCTTCCGGCCGGCATCCGGCTGGATCTTCGACAGGCGGTAGACGGCGTAGTCCTGGTTGCGGAACACAAGTTCGCCGCCGGTGGCGGCGTGTTCGAAGACTGCATAATGGACGCCGAGGGCGGCGAGAGTGGAGGCGTTGACGCCTCCTTTGCCTTGGCCGACTTCGTCCCAGCGCTTTTTCCACTCGCGGGCGTAGTCCGGGAAGTAGTTGGCTTGTCCGCCGCTCTTCCAATCCACATAGAGAGCGCGAAGAGAATGGGCGCGGAAGATGCCGGCTTCGAGTCCGTGGCCGGCGTCGGCGAACAGGAAGACGGCGTCGGCGGGGGTGTTGCTGCGCGCCCAGTCGGAGACTTGCGCAAGTTCGGGGGTGTGCAGGTCGGTCCGGTAGTTATGGACGCCGGAGAATTCGGCGATCGTGAAAAAGATGACTGGAGCCAGCATCGGCGCTTGCGCCGATTTCACGGCGAAGATCGCCGCCAGCGCCAAAATCACGAGGGCTTCCTGCGCTTTCAGCGTTTCTGGAATTGCGATGGATTTCACGGGGATCCAGAAGACGGGTACGAGCCAGAGCGCGCGCTGCCACCAGCGATCGGAAACCACTGCGGCGGCGGCCGAGAGAACGACGGCGACCAAGGTGATCCACAGGACCGCTCGCGCGGGCTGGAATTGCGGCATCAGCGCCCACTTCATCTTTTCGAGCAGGATCCAGGAGAGCGGCATGCTGGCGAGTCCGATGGCGGGCGGAAGCAGGATCCACAGAGGGGCGCGCACGCGGCGGGCGGCGGCGTAGACGACTCCGGCGAGGATCAGGTAGTTCGCGATGTACTGCCATTTCCATTCGGAAATCCAGTTGTAGCTTGCGCGCAGGCGCTGGATTTGTTCGAGCCAGGCGGGGATGGTTTGAAAGATGGGCTGCGGGGCGGCATCGCCGCGAGATGCAATCAGGAGCACCACGGCGGCTGCCATGACACCAACGGCGAGTCGCGCGAGGGGAACCAGAGGGCGATGGGAAGCCCGGGCGAGTTCGCGAATGGAGTCGGCCGGGGCGGTTGACGGCAGGGGCCACCAGGAGCGTCCGAAGGCAGCGAGAAAGAGCGCGGGCCAGATGGGCCAAGTCGTCGGGGCGTGGATGACAGTGGCGACGGCGGCGGCCGCGGCGGCCCAGGCCCAGCGACGGTGCAAAGCGAGTCCGATGGCGAGGACGGTGGCGCCCATGGCGAAGCCGCGCGGAACGGGTTCGTACTCGATGGTGAGGACGGCGGGTCCGGCGATGGCGGCGCCGATGCTGGCGAGCGCGGCGACGAATAGCGCCTTCCAGCGGGAGAGTCCGAGGGCCGTGGCGATGAGCCAGAGTCCCCAGACGCCGAGGGTGCGGAAGACAACCTGCTGGGCGACGAGGATTTGTTCGAAGGAGAGTCCGGTCCGGCGGCGCAGGGCGACGGCGATGTCGTCGTAAAGGCTCAACCCCGTGTGTGGGCGGGTCACCATGGAATCTTGCGCGAGTACGCCGGGGTCCGCCGACGCGGCGCGTTCCATCATCGGGATGTAGATCTGCGTATCGGACTGAAGGTAGGTGCGGCCGGGGAAGTAGAAGGTGAGAGCGGCGAGCGCGATTAGAGCTGCGGCCAGGGGCAGCTGCCGTATCATCATCGTGTTTCGCGCCGCAACGTCATCGGATTCGTTACTGCGCAGGAGTCTTGTCGAGTTGCTGCTTGGCCCAGAGGCGGTTGGGATTGAGGTCGAGCGATTTCTGGAAGGCCTTCCGCGCGTCGGGGTTTCTGCCGGCTTTGCGTTCGGCGACTCCGAGCCAGAGGTAGGCTTCGGCGAGCTTCGGATTCAGGGAAGCGGCTTTCTCGAAATCTTTGATGGCGAGTTCGATGCCGCCTCCGAACGCGGCGGGCAGGTAGTAATTGCCGACGCCGCGGGCCAGATAATTCTCGGCGTGCTTGGGATCGAGCTCGATGGCCTTGTTTACGCTGTCGAGCGCGCAGCGGCCATACTTCAAGCCCATCAGCTTGGCGGCCGGAAGAACCTGACCGCAGAGCGTTCCGAGGATGCGATGGTATTCGGCGTTCGCCGGCTGGAGCGCAATGGCTTTTTCGGCGGACTTGATTCCGGTTTCGGCGGCCGAGCGGGCGGCTCCGTTGTCGCGCACTTCGATGGCGACTTCGGCGACGTAACTCTGCGCGAGAGCGGCCTTGTACTGCGAGGCGGCGTCGTTGGGCTTTGCCGTCGCGACGGCGTG
>JBDTTK010000494.1:0-4032 GCA_039930685.1 Bryobacteraceae bacterium
CGGCCTGGGCCTGGTCAATCGCGCGAATATGTTCGCCGCCATCGACAACACCGTCACGCTTCCCGGATTCACACGCTTCGACGCCGCGCTGTACTACTCGGTGACGGAACGGATGCGCCTGCAGGCCAACGTCGAGAACCTCTTCGACCGCACTTATTTCTCGAATGCCGACAACAACACCAACATCTCGCCCGGCTCGCCGCGCGCCTGGTAGCATATGGTCCAGTTCGTAGGGCCGGGCAGGCCCGGCCCGCAGACCTAACACGGACCCGCGAGGTCGCAAGACAGTACAAAACCCAAGCGGCACCGCCCCGAGAACCGCGAACTCAGCGAACGGCCTTCCCACCAGCGAGCTCGACTCTCCAAGCCTTACGAGCTGGTCGCCGCCCGCGCCGGCCGGGCGAACTCCAGAACTTCCTGCTTGGGGAATCCCGGCTCGAAACATCGGCGGCACCGGGCTTCATACATCCCGGTAGCGCCGACGACGATCAGATCGGCGGCCTCGACCAGCCGCTGCGTATGCTTGGCCGGATTGCCGCAGCGCACGCAAATCGCCAGCGTCTTTGTGATGGATTCGGCGACGCACAACAGGTCCGGCATCGGGGTGAACGGACGGCCCATGAAGTCCGTATCGAGACCCGCAATGATCACCTGCTTGCCCGAATCGGCCAGTTGCTGGGCCACATCGACCAGTTCTTTGGTGAAGAAGTTGGACTCGTCGATGCCCACCACCTGGGTCCGCCAGTCCATCTTGGTGAGTATCTCTCCGGCGTTCGCTACCGGTTCTCCGCGCATGCGCTGATCGCCGTGCGAGACAATGTGGTCATCCGAATAGCGGTCGTCAATGGAGGGCTTGAATACCTGAACGCGCTTACGCGCAATCATCGCGCGCCGGAGCCGCCGGATGAGTTCTTCGCTCTTGCCTGAGAACATGGGACCGCAAACGCACTCGATCCATCCCATGTGACTGGTGACAATATCCATGAAAGGGTTAGTGTACATCGCGTGACGGCATCCGGAACACTCACCAGGCCTTTCCGCGACCGGATGGAGCGCACTTGTCCCTGATTCCCGCCCTTGGACCCCGTCGGGTCGACCCTGAGATCCTGGATGGCCTTCCGCCGGATGCCGCCCGCGCCAGTCTCGCGGACCTGGTGCGCCTCAATCGTGATTTCGGCGGCCACGCCGTGCTGCGAAAGTTGCTCGCCCGAGTTCTTCCGGCGGATGGAATCGGCGCCGCGGAATCGTTCAGCGTGCTCGATATCGGCGGCGCCTCCGGCGACATGGCGGGCCAAATCCGCGCCGGATATCCAGGCGCCCGAATCACGGTCCTCGACCACGTCGCCGCGCACATGGAGACCGCCCTGCTGCCGAAAGTCTGCGGCGACGCCTTCGCCCTCCCTTTTCGGGACCGCAGTTTCGACTATGCGTTCTCGTCGCTGTTCCTCCACCACTTCGAGGATCGCGACGTCGTGAAGCTGTTCGCGGAAATGGCCCGCGTCTCGCGGCGGGGCGTCTTGGCGATCGACCTGATCCGCTCGCCGCTGGCGTATTGGTTCTTCGACGCTACCGGCTGGCTCTTCGGCTGGGACCCGGTCACGAAGAACGACGGCCCGATTTCGTTCGCCGCCGGATTTCATCGCGCCGAACTCGCCCGCCTGGCAGCGGAAGCAGGTCTCGAGACCGTACGCGTCACGTCGCACCGGCCAGCCTGGCGTCACGCCGTGGACGCAAGAGTCGCGATCCGGCCATGACGTCTGCGGGCGGCACCGCGCACCGTGATAGTTTGGTGAATGCCATGGCGGCGCCCGCCATCGACGAGCTCGAGAACGCGCAGCGCTTCCAGCGCATCGCGACCTTCCGCCATAGCAACCCGGCGGCCTTCCTCCAGGAATACTTTCACGATTATTTGCTGAAGCCTACGATTCCGATCGGCGTTTTCCTGCTGCTGAACGCCGTTGCCATCGGACTGATTGGCGTCGAGTGGTCGCGCGGAGGGCACGGTTCCAAGGGTCTTGGCGATTTCGGCTTCGGAGTGATCCTGGCCTTCGCGTTCATGCCGTTGCATGAGGCGCTGCACGGCATCGCCTATAAAGCATTCGGCGCGAACGACGTCCGCTACAAGATTCAGTGGAGGCGGGCCATGGCGTTCGCGGCAGCCCATCGCTTCGTCGCCGGTGGCCGCGAATTCTTTTGGGTCGCCATCCTGCCGACGCTGGTGATCAACCCTCTACTTCTCGGCTACGCCTACTTCGCCCCACCCGCCTGGAAGCTGACCATCCTGTCCGCGCTGTTTGTCCACATCGGATTCACTTCCGGCGACTTCGCCCTGATCAACTTCTTCTACGTCCACCGGCAGCGTCAGCCGGCGACGTACGACGACATGGACGCCGAAGCGAGCTACTTCTTTGTCCGGGAACCAGGTGATGCAGTGCCCACCTTTGGAGTCTCGGCCAAACGCACGTAACTTTGTTGCTCTGCGCTCTCCCCGTTACTTCTGCGGAACCGAGATCGTGATATTGCGGTACCGGATCACACCATGGTGGTCGCCCTGCAGGAAGAACGGTCCTGGCTCGCTTTCGTTGCTGTCGAGCGCGCCGCCCGTCGGACCGGGGATCTCCACGTTGTCGTGATACACCTTGCCATCGCGCACCACTGTCACGTGCCGCCCCACGAAAGTGATGTCGAACGCAGTCCACTTGCCGAGACCCAGCTCCGCGCCCGCGGGCGGTGCATAGTGACTGTAAATCGCGCCCATCTCGTGATCGGGCAGCTTTCCGCCCTCGGTGCCGACCTGGACTTCGTAGCGGCCGCGCAGGTAGATCCCGCTATTGCCGTGCTCCGGGCAATTGACCTCGATATGGAGCTTGAAATCCTGAAACTTCTCGGTCGTTTTCAGGTTTGCCGCCCCGGGTCCCCGCTGGCCCTCGACTTCCGGATTGTCGTTCACGAGTTCGCCGTCGCGAGCGATCCACTTGTTGTTGGCCGCATTGCCGATCGGCTCCCAACCGGTCAGATCCTTGCCGTTGAACAGCGCCCTCGGCTTGCTCCACTTCTTGGGCATCGGGCGGTCGAGCTTAGGCGCCCGTACGCCGGCGAGCTTCGGTCCGTCGCTGTCGCCGCGCTTCTCAACCCCAGCGATCTTGTCCGCGCCGCTGGACGTAAGCTCCCACTGGATCGCGGGGCCGCGGCCCGCGGCCGAGACCGCTACGATCATCTTTCCAGCTTCCGCCTTTGCTCCAACAATTGGGCGCCAAGCGCCGCCGCGCGGCTGCACGCGGCCTTCGATTTTGCCATCCTTTTCCACCAATTCCATCCATTGCGGATAGGGAGTCCCTGTCGCCGGGGTGACCGTCATGTCCCAGCGGCCCAAAAACGCCTTCGAATCCTGGGCGGAGGCGGTCCAGCATAGGGCCGCGGCGAACGTGGCAACGAAAATGAGTTTCTGCATTCGCATTCAATGTAACGCGGCCCGTGGCTCGAAGGGAACCGGTACGCCATGCGCTCAGTGCCAGCCTCGCCGGAAACAGGCAGCGCTCAGATCACGATGCCGTCGCTCCGCCATTCCTGCTCGATCGGAACAAACGGCGGAATCGGCTTGGGGACAATCAGAGGCGTGCCGTCTTTCCAGAAGCTTTGAAAGTCCCGCGTCTCGCCGGTCGAGTAGTAATGACGCAGATACCCCGCGTCGCACGCCGCCGAATCGGACAGCCACTGGTCCAGTTCCGTGATACCCAGTTCATGCAACAGCCCGACGGCATAGCGCGCCGCTTCCTTTTCATAGGCCATCAGCGCAGGCATCAGCTTCGGCGTGACCGGAGGATGGCGCGGACGCCCCACCTCAAACGCGCCCGGCGTCGCGTTCCACTGCACGGTATGTCCGAAAAGATGCACCAGCAGAAATAATCGCTGCTCCGGCGTGACCGCATAGTCGATCTGAATCTCCGCGCCGTTCAGGTCGCCCGTCAGCGGATCCGGGACATCCCTCGTCACCACCCGGATGCCGTATCGTTCGCGGATATGCTTTTCGAC
>JBDTTK010000495.1:0-4020 GCA_039930685.1 Bryobacteraceae bacterium
GATGTGGCTTCCAGGAGTTCGCGCAACGAGGAAGTCACATCAAGCTTCGCCGGCTCGCGCAAGACGGGAGGCCTCAAACGTTGACAATCCCGAACCACAACGAAATCGATCGGGGCACGCTACACGCCATCTACCGTCAAGCGTCCCGCTTCATCGCCGAGGGCGAATTGCGCCCATACTTCTTCACGGAGTAAGAACGTCTGACCCACGCCGCGCGCCAGCGCACATTTCACTCCACCCACGGAGCGCGCGAGAAAAGTCCGCCGTCGACCCAGATCGTCTGGCCAGTGACGAATTCGCCGGCGTCTCCGCAAAGTGCGACGATCATGCGGGCAACATCCCGGGGCTGACCGATTCGTCCCAACGGAGTCAGTGCCGACCACGAACCCGCGTAGTCCGCGACTTCAAGCTTTGTTCGCTCGGTCTCGATGGCGCCAGGCGCCACGCAATTCACGGTAATTCCGTAGCGCCCCAACTCCACCGCGGCCGATTTCGTGAACATCTCGACACCGCCGCGGCTCGCGGTGTAATCCACGAGATTGGGAAACGCGTGCTTGTTGCAGCCCGAACCGAGATTCACGATGCGGCCGCCGCCGTGGTCTTTCATCCAGCGGGCCGCGCGCTGCGTGCAAAGGAACGTGCCCTTTAGATTGACGGCAAGCGTGCGGTCCCAGCTCTCCTCGGCGAGTTCGAGGAGCGGAGCCCAGGTCTGGCGTCCCGCGTTGTTCACGAGAATATCGAGGCGGCCGAACGAAGCGATGGCGGTTTCGACGAGAGCGTCGACATCCCGCGAATTGCTGACATCCGTGAGGGAAGTCGCCGCTTGGCCACCGAGGTCCGCGATCGCGGCGGCCGTAGAGGATGCGTCGTTCAGGTCCGCGAGCGTGACTCCGCAGCCCTGCTTCGCCAGCTCGAGGGCAATCTCACGCCCGATTCCCTGGGCCGCTCCAGTGACGATCGCAGATTTTCCTTTGAGGAGCATGAGGAAGTTGTAACAAAAATTCGCTTGCCGCGCCGGACAAATCCAACGAAACTAAAAGTGCATGTTTATGCACCGTCATAGACAGCGGCGGTTGAGCAAAGAGGAGCGCAAGAGAGTTGAATTTGAAGGTGACTGACATCCCCACCCTTCGCGAACCAGCGGACCGGTGGACGACGGCCGAAGCAGGCGAGTTGTACGACGTCGCGAGATGGGGCAAGGGCTACTTCTCGGTTGGCGAAAACGGCAACGTCTGGGTGCATCCCAATAAGGACCCGAATCGAAAGATCGATTTGAAGAAGCTGATCGATACGTTGCAGCTTCGAGGTATCTCACTGCCGATTCTCATTCGCTTCGCTGAGATCCTCAAAGATCGCCTGGGCGACATGCACACGGCGTTTCAGAACGCGATCACGGAGCACAACTACAAGGCCAGCTACTGCTGCGTCTACCCGATCAAGGTAAACCAGCAACGCCATGTCGTCGAGGAAGTCTTCGAGTTCGGCAAACCGTACCACTTCGGTCTTGAGGCCGGTTCCAAGCCGGAACTGCTGGCGGTGCTCGCCGTCGCGGATAACGAAACACCGATTATCTGCAACGGATTCAAGGACGACGAATACATCGAAATGGTGATGCTGGCGACGAAGATCGGCCGCCACATCATTCCCGTCGTCGAAAAATACACGGAACTCGACCTGATCATGAAGCATTCCGAGCGCGTCGGCGTAAAGCCGGTGATCGGAATCCGCGTGAAGCTGGCGAGCCGCGGCTCCGGACGCTGGAAATCATCGGGCGGCTACCGCTCGAAATTCGGCCTCACGGTCACCGAAGCGCTGAAGGCGCTCGACGAGTTGAAGGCTCGCGGGATGGAAGATTCGCTCCAGCTCCTGCACTTCCATCTTGGAAGCCAGATTACGAACATCCGGCAGATCAAAGCGGCCGTCATTGAAGCCGCCCGCGTGTACGTCGAGCTGCGGCGCGCCGGAGCGGGACTGCAATATCTGGACGTCGGCGGCGGCCTCGGCATCGACTACGACGGATCGCAGACCGACTTCGAATCCAGCGTCAATTACACGCTGCAGGAGTATGCGAACGACGTCGTCTATCACATCCAGAATGTGTGCGACGAAGCAGAAGTGCCGCATCCGACGATAGTCTCGGAAAGCGGCCGCGCGATCGCCGCCTACCATAGCGTGCTGGTCTTTAACGTACTCGGCGTCACCGGATTTGGCGACAACGAAGTAATTTCCGGCGCGATTCCGGACGAGGTCGAGCAGCCGTTGCGCGACCTGATGGAGACCTATAAGGGCCTCAGCAACAAGAACCTCATGGAAAGCTTCCACGACTCGCAGCAAGCGCTCGATTCGGCGCTCAACCTGTTCAGCCTCGGCTATCTGCCGTTACGGCAGCGCAGCCTGGCGGAGAACCTGTATTGGACAATCTGCCGCCGCATTCAAAAGATGGCGTCAGAGCTTGATTATTTTCCGGAAGAGCTCGAGGGTCTCGACGGCCTTCTGTCGGACACCTATTTCTGCAATTTCTCGCTGTTCCAAAGCATGCCGGACAGTTGGGCGGTGAAGCAGCTCTTCCCAATTTTGCCGATCCACCGTCTGGACGAGCAGCCGACCCGCCACGCCATTATTGGCGACATCTCCTGCGACTCGGATGGCAAGATCGATCAGTTCATCGACCGGCGGGATGTAAAAAAGACACTACCTCTCCATACGTTCAGCGAAGCGGAGCCCTATTACCTGGGCGCGTTCCTGGTGGGGGCTTATCAGGAAATCCTCGGAGATCTTCACAATCTCTTCGGGGACACGAATGCGGTTCACGTGAGCCTGGACGATCGCGGCGAGCCGCGCCTCGATGCTGTCATTCAAGGCGACACGGTCCGCGAGGTTCTGGACTACGTACAGTTCCACGCGAAAACTCTGCTCGAGCAATTCCGGAGGGATGTCGAGACGGCGGTTCGCGACGGGCGGATCGGCTACGAGGAGTCCGGCAGGCTGCTCCGGTTCTACGAAGACGGCCTGAACGGGTACACCTACCTCGAACAATAACCAACCGAACCGACCGCAAAGAAAGCGAAGACCGGGTGGCGCGCTGCCATCCGGTCTTTTTCATTTGGCAAGTCTATTTCAGCAGGCCCTGTTGATAGGCAAGAACAGAAGTCTGTATCTGGAACTCATAAATCGCTGTCGCCCGCTGGATGTCGGCAGCCGTCTTTGCAAGTTGCGCCTGCGTGAGCTCCACGATCGAACTCAAGCCCAGGTCGTACCGCGCCTGCGACAGCTCCAGTGCGAGCGATGCCTGCTTGACCAATTCATCCGTGAGCTTGACGCGCTTGAACGAGTTCGTCGTGTTCAGCCATGCCACCTGAACGTCGCGCGCCACCTGCATCTCGAGGCTACGGACGCGCTCGG
The DNA here is from genome assembly GCA_039930685.1 of Bryobacteraceae bacterium. Lineage (GTDB taxonomy): Bacteria > Acidobacteriota > Terriglobia > Bryobacterales > Bryobacteraceae > JBBQWZ01. The sequence continues at coordinate 3,403 of JBDTTK010000495.1, forward strand.
CAACCGCCCGCGCCCGGAAATCCGCTTCTTCGCGGCGCGCGGAATACAGATGCCCGTTGAAGATCGGGATGCTCATGGTGATTCCCGCAATGGAGTAGTGGTCCTTAATGGAATCGCCGTGCACGGGGGCGACGCCGGCGGCAGCGCCGATGCTCACGGTCGGACGGGAGAGTGCTCCTTCGGCTGAAGTAAATCGCTGCGCGGCGGAAAGTTCGCTCCGCGCGCTCTGCACGTCAGCCCGCTCTTTGAGAGCGATCGAGATCATGGGGGCAGGTTCGGCAAGCGGAGGCGCAGGCATTGCGGTTTCCACGAGATCAAACTCCTGTGGCAACGGATACCCCATTGCCGCCGACAACTCTGCGTCCGCTCCTTTGACTTCGTTCTGCGCCTGCGACAAAAGCAATTTCGCCTCCGCCAGGTTGACGTTTGCGAAGCTGACGTCGAGGCCTGATTTCAGGTTGCTCTTCGCAAGAGCCCCGATCTGATCGGCGACCACCTGGCGCGTCTGGACGGTCTTTTCCGCGACGCGCAGAACGCTTCTGGCTCGAAGACCAAGAAAGAATGCTCGCCGGACTTGCACCAGAACGACTGCCCGCGAAAAAGCGGACCGCTGATCGA
>JBDTTK010000496.1:0-4002 GCA_039930685.1 Bryobacteraceae bacterium
TTTTGAGTATCAACGAGATGGCCGAGGCGCCTACACTTCGGCTGCCTTGAAAGAGCGAGTTCCATTCCAGGCGCAGGCTATCGATAGCACGACGAAGACGGCGTACAAGACGGACCACACGTACGTCTGCGTGCGCGCGGCGAGAAGCGGTTCGACGAGGACCGGGTACGCAAGCAGCGCGAGCAGCGATGCCAGGTTCGAGAGCGCGTAGAAACGATACGGTAACGCCGCGCCCGGCCGTCTGGCGAGCCAGCCTTGCACCAGGGGGCTCGTCGCGGATAGCAGAAAGTACGGCGCTCCGACCGTTGCACTTAGGAGACCCAGAATGCGGAATATCGGGTCTTCCTGGCCCCCAGGTTTCCACGCCACCGAAGGCAGCACCGGAAGGGCGGCGAGACTCGCGAGTAGCAGTCCGGCGGGCAGAACGAACTGGAACCGTGTGGGCAAGCGTACTAGGGCAAGGTGTGCGTACACGTAGCCGAAGAACAAGACGGCTTGGAAAAAGAGCAGGCAGGTGGTCCAGACCGAGGCGGATCCGCCGAACCAGGGCAGAATCTGCTTCGCCACAATCGGCTGGATCTGGAACAGCAGGAACGAGCCGAGGAAGATCGTCACGCCGGCAAGCCACTGAAATCCAACGCCTTGGCGCGCCGATGCACTGGAGGCGCTTAGTACGACAACGGGGGCGTCTGAGACTGCAGGCATCTCAGGAAGACATCGTCCAAATTGTAAGGAATCCTTAGGATTTCCTCGCGAATTGCCGGGCGGACTCTGCGATTTCCCATAGAGCCGCAGCCGTGCGAAACGTGTTCGCATGCGCATTCGCGGTGAGTTCAATCGGACTCGCATATCCGCCGCCGAGGGTTAGGACAACGGGGGCGCCATACGTGCGACAGGCGCCGAGGACGAGTTCATCGCGGCGGCGAAGTCCGTCGTGAGTGAGGGCGAGGCGTCCGAGGGTGTCTTCGGCGAGCGCGTCCACGCCGGACTGGAAAAAGACGACGTCTGGCGCAAACTCGAAGATCCGCGGCAGCCAGAGCGCCAGCGTGTCGAGGTATTCGGCGTCGGCGGTGCCGTCGGCAAGTTCCACGTCGATGCGGCTCCGCTGCTTGCGGAACGGAAAGTTTTTAGCGCCATGCATGGAGAACGTCAGGACGTTGGGGTCGCCCTCGAACATTTGCGCAGTGCCGTCGCCCTGATGGACGTCGAGGTCGATGATCGCGGCCTTCCGGATGAGTCCGGCGGCGCGCAGGCTTACGATGGCGATGGCGAAATCGTTGAAGACGCAATAGCCCGAGCCTTCGCCGTAGAAGGCGTGATGCGTTCCGCCGGCGAGCGTACCGCCCCAGCCGTGTTCGAACGCCTCGCGGGTGGCGGCGAGAGTTCCGCCAACCGATGCGAGGGTCCGGCGGACGAGGCCCTCGCTCCACGGAAAGCCGATCCGGCGGACGCTCGATGGCGGCAGAGAGCCCTCAAGAAACTGCGTCACGTAATCCGGATCGTGGGCCGCGGCGATGACGCCCGGGTCCGCGAGGGGCGCTTCTCTGAAGTCGAAGCAGCCGTCGGCGGTCAGCAGGTCGCGGATCAGGCGGTATTTTCGGACGGGAAACCGATGCCCGGGCGGCAGCGGAATCTCGTGATGGTCGCAGTAGAAAAGGCGCTTCAACGGTAAAGATGCCGGCTTTCAAGCGCGACGACGGTCACGCCGTGGAGAGTCAACGTTTGGTCAGATCGCGGATCCACAAATCGCGGAAGCGCATGTTGCCCTGCCCTCCGGAATGCAACTGCAAGGCGATGCCTCCGTCTTCGGCCTTGGGCTTTGGATCAGTGAAATCGACCATGACGATCCCGTTCAGGCGCGAGACGTAGTGGTTGCCTTCGACCTTCAAGAGGTATTCGTTCCAGTCGCCTTGCGGGCGGATGACCGTTTCGTTCTCGGGCGAAGGCCACACGATCCACTGCCGTCCGACGTCGTAGACGCCGCCCGAATGCTGGCCGATCCGGCAGTCGATCTCAAATTGAGGGCCTTGCGTGACGTCCGCGGTTCCGGGTTTGAATTCGACGCGGAAGAAGACTCCGCTGTTTCCGTCGCCCTCGCATTTGAAGCGCAGGGAGAGATGGAAATCCTTGTAGTTCTTGGCGGTCCGGAGGTAGCCGTAGTCTTTTGTGATTCCGAAGCCATGGATGGTGCCGTCCTCAACGGTCCACTTCTCCTTGCCAATCTCGACCCACCCGGTGAGGTCCTTGCCGTTGAACAGCGAAACCCAGTCTTCGCCGGGCGGCTTGGGTTTCGGGCTCTGCGCGAAGGCACCCGTTCCGCACAGCAGCAACAGCGAGGCGGTGCCACTCAGGAAACGTCTCATGCTCCAATCTCCTCTTTGATGACAGCGGCAATCCGCTGCGCCCACTTTTCCACCTGCTCGTGCTCCGGACCTTCGACCATCACTCGGCAGAGCGGTTCTGTGCCGGAGTAGCGAACCAGGACTCGCCCCTTGCCGTCGAAGGCGGCTTCCGATTCCGCGATTTCCGCGAGCACCGTGCGCATGCCTTCCAGCGGTCGGCGCTCCTTCACGCGCACATTCACCAGCCGCTGCGGATAGACTTTGAACCCGCCGGCCAATTCATCCAGTGTGCTTCCGGAGGTCCGCATCACTTCGAAGACGCGCAACGCCGTCAGCATGCCGTCGCCGGTGGTCGCAAAATCCCGAAAAATGATATGTCCGGACTGTTCGCCGCCCAGACGCGCGCCGCGGCGAACCATCTCCTCGAGCACGTACTTGTCGCCGACCTGCGTCCGAACCATTTCGATCCCTCGGTCGCGCAGGGCGATTTCGAGACCGAGGTTGGACATCACGGTGGCGACCACGGCAGGTTTCCCGTCGGCTTCGGTGAGCAGCCCGCGCTGATGGAGGTCGGTTCCGGTGATGAGCATCACTGCATCGCCGTCGACCATGCGTCCGGAACCGGAAACAAAGAGCGCCCGGTCCGCGTCGCCGTCGAAGGCCACGCCGGCGTCGGCTCCCCTCGCCAGTACGCGTTCGCGCAAGCCGTCGAGATGGAGCGAGCCGCAGTTCAGATTGATGTTGCGTCCGTCCGGCGCACAGCCCATGCGTTCGACCTGAGCGCCGAAGCGCTCGAACAACTCGGGAGCAAGCGACGACGCCGCTCCGTTGCCCGCGTCGACGACGAGGTGGAGTCCGTCGAGCGAAGCGCCGAACGTCGAGGCCAGGTATTCGATGTACTGCTTGTCCAGGCTTTCGTCGGGCGTAAGAACCACGGGTGAAGGCGCGGCTCCCGCCTCCAGCACGCGAAAGATCTCCTGTTCGATGATGTGCTCCTGCGCGTCCGGCAGTTTGAAGCCGGAATGGTCGAGTACCTTGATTCCGTTGTCGCGATAGGGATTGTGCGAGGCCGAGATCATGACACCGGCGGCGTACGGACCAGTGCGAGCCAGATACGCGACGCCGGGCGTGGTGACGATTCCGGCATAGCGCGCCCGGACTCCTTTGCTCGCGAGACCGCCCGCGACGCTCTCCGCGATCCACGGCCCGGACTCGCGGGTGTCTACGCCAATGACGACTTCGGGATCGAGATGCGCGGAACCGATCCACTCTCCGAGTGCGGCGCCGACGGCCCAAGCTGTTCGGGCGTCGAGTGGAGGTTCACCCGCCACTCCGCGGATGCCATCGGTTCCAAACAATTCTCTGGCTTTTGTTTCGCTCAACCAAAGTCCTTTCGCAGACCTCTTCAGTTTACGAGGTGGCCACCCTCGCTAGGGCTTGGACGGAACGACGACGACATGCACCTTCACGATGGGCGGCGAATCGAGACGAACCTGGGAATCGGCCACGAAGGTATTCACGCGAAAATCGGCGTCGTGCTCCGTGGTGCTGAGATTGAGCGCGTCAGTCTGTGCTCCGGTGACCTGTTTCACCAGCTCGGCGGGACCAGCCACGCGCAAAGTCGGCGGGTCGATCTCATAGCGCTCGACCTTGAATCCGG
>JBDTTK010000497.1:0-3994 GCA_039930685.1 Bryobacteraceae bacterium
GCGCGTTGCCTGATGCCAAAATAAGACGAAACAACCGCGCATACCGCGGATCACTATGCCAGTAGTAGCGGCAAGGTCGCACGGGGCGGCCTTAAAGACGCGGAGAACGAAGTTCCGGGTATTGATGTGGCGACTCAGCTTGCGTCCATCGGCCACCTTTCGCGTGAAGAAACCCCTTAGTGCAACAATCCGCGCATTTTAACGCGGCGGACGATGTTGTTTCGCACGATTCAGATTGCAAGGAACGAAAGAGGAAACGCGATGAAGCTTTGTAGCATCCCGGTGGTTTGGCTGGCTTTCACGTCGGTCTTGATGGGTCAGACGGTGGTCCGGTTGGAGGGACTCGATATCCCATCGAAACTGAATCAGCAGCTCGTGGAGCAACGCCGCGGAGCCGCTGCCGAAAAAGCACCTGCCAAGAACATCACCTCCTCGAAGGAAATCGTCGTCTTTGCGGGCGACCGGGTGATCCCGCAGTTTGTGGATGGCGCATCGTGGAAAACGAGCATGTACTTCGTAAATCTGGAGAATCGCTCCGTGAGTTTTCAGGTGCTCTTCTTCGACGACGTCGGCAATGACATGTTGGTTCCCATCGTGGGGCAGGGCCGGGTACGCGGACTGAATATCACTCTCCAAACGGCGGGTAGCATTCAACTCGAAACCAACGGAACCGCAGCGGACCTCACTCAGGGCTGGGCGTTGTTGTCACAAACGACCAACGATTCCGTGGGAGGCTTGGCCGTCTTTCGGCAAGCCGTTTCCGGACGCCAGGCGCAAGAAGCCGTCGTGCCCATTGTCAGCCAATTCGACAACCACTTCGTTCTGTTGTTCGACAACACAGACTTTGCGACCGGGATTGCGGTCGCCAACCCTACAACAAGTTCTGTGAACATTCCGGTCACCATACGGAACCAGGCGGGTCAAGTGATCGATCAGCGGACGATCAATCTGGGACCGTACAGCCATACGGCATTTGTTCTCTCCGACTTTTGGGGATCTACGGCCGGCCGTCGAGGAGCGATTGAGTTCCTGACATCCGGATTCGGTGTTGCGGCTTTAGGACTGCGCTTCAACGGCGCCGCCTTCACTTCATTTCACGTCCTCGAGAACGTGAACTGGATCGGTCAGTAGGAGGCATGAGCATGCATCTGAATCTGACCACCCCACGGCTGGCGGTTGTAGTCCTTCTGGCACTGGTGCCCAGCGCCGTCGCCCAATCCAATCGCAGACCTTCGAGCGCCCTGGAGCATGGCTACGAGATTGGCTACCGCGATGGCTATGATTTCGGGAGAAACTCGCAGGCTAGCAATCGCGAGCAGGACATCATCAATCAAAAGTTGAGAGCAGCCGATCGCGAGTATGTACCGTCGTATGGGCCACAGGAAGAATATCGGCAGGGTTACACGGACGGGTTCCGCAGCGGCCTCGACGACGCGCGTAATGAAAGGCCATCCCGGGCAGGCCGGTTATTTCCTAATTCACGTGACGATGCCGCTCAGAATGCCAGGCGCGACGATCGAGCAAGCGGCATTCCTCCGAACCGTCCCGTCTACGTCCCACCGATCCGGCCGGAGGTGATTGCGAGAGCTGACACGGCGCGCGGCCGTGGCTATGAGCATGGCTATCGGGAGGGTTACGATTTCGGGAGGACTTCGCAATTCAGCAGCCGCGAGCAAGACATCGTGAATCAAAGGCTGAGGAGTGCGGACCGAGACTACGTGGAATCATTTGGACCTCGCGACATGTACCGTCAGGGATACGAGGATGGCTTCCGGATGGGCTTGGACGATGCTCGGTACAACGTGCGGTACCGGCTTCCGGAACTGCTCTCGTCGAGTGGGAATTCTACGGATGGAGCGAGAGGTGATAGGGCTTACGGCGATAGCGCATGGCGCACCGCGAGCGATATCGGATACCAGGACGGGATGAGTGACGCGAACCAGGATGCGCGCGACGGGCGCTTTTCGCCCGCGAGCAGACACACCGCGTGGCGGAACGCGCTGCACGGCTATCGATCGACGATGGGGACGCAGGCGACCTACCAGCGCGCGTATCGGATCGCGTACGAAGCCGGTTACGCCGAAGGCTCTCAAAGGTAGATTGCTTCGGCGTTGCCGGCGGTGTGAGTTCACCCGGCCCTATCCGACGCGGGAGAGATGCACGATCGTCTCCAAGTGGTAGGTCTGCGGGAAGAGGTCCGCGAGGATGAGTTTGTCGATGCGGTAGCCGTTGCCGACGAGACCTTGCAGGTCGCGGGCGAGCGTCGACGGATCGCATGAGACGATCGAGATCCTGGCGGGCTTCAGGCGGATCATGTTCCGCACGACCTCTTTGCCGAGACCGGCGCGCGGGGGGTCGGCGAGCATGAAGTCGGGTGTCTTTGAGAGGTCGCCCAAAAAATGTTCGACGCGGGCGCGGTGCGGGACCACCGAGGAGCCGGCGCGTTCGATGTTGAATTCGAGGTCGCGGGCCGAGCCGCCAGCGGATTCGACCGCCGTCACTTTCGGGAAGCGCTTGGCGAGTTCGAGAGAGAAGAGGCCGACGCCTGCATAGAGGTCGACTGCGGAGCCGCCGCGCGCATCGCCGATGGCGGCTTCGACTAAGCCGTCGATCAGGAACCGGTTGACCTGGAAGAACGAGTTGTGGCTGACGCGGAATATGGCGCCGACGGCGTGATAATCGATGGCGCCGGCGCCGGCTCCCGGAATCACCTCCTGCGCCCATTCGAAGAAGCGCTTGGCGACCGGGCGTTCCTTGGTGAGCACGTTGAGTTGGATCTCGGTTCCGTTCGAGAACAGTTCGATGGAGCGGATGAAGTTGGGGAAGCGTTCGTCGGCCATCATTTCGCGAAGAGCGCCAATCGCCACGTTGATCTCGGGCGATGAGATGGGGCAAGTCTCGACGTTGACGACGGCGTGGGTTCCGCGTTCGAGGAAGCCGAGGTTCCCGCCCACGATGTGGACCTGGACGCGATTGCGGTATCCGAACGGTTCGCCGGACAGAGTTTCGATCTCGCCCTCGTATTCAATCTTGCCGACGCGTTTGAGCTGTTCGCGCAGGATCTCGCGCTTCCAGGCGAGTTGCTTCTCGTAGGTTGCGTTCTGATAATGGCAGCCGCCGCACGCTTCAAAGAGCGGACAAGGGGCGTCGACGCGATCGGGCGACGGATCGAGGAGTTCGGTGACGCGTCCGCGCAGGACGCCTCCGCCGGACTCGGTCGCGATCATCGCGCGTTCGCCCGGAAGCAGGAAGGGGATCAGGACGATCTCGCCGTCGCGGCGCGCGAGCGCGTCGCCGCCGTAGACCCACTTCTCGGCCGTTACTGCAAATTGGGCGCCGTCGTTTTCGGGCGGTCCGCCGCTGGCATCGTTTACGATAGAAGATTCACTCACCACTGCAATGAAAGCACGAGTCTTCTCGGGAATCCAACCCACCGGCAGCCCGCACATCGGAAATTACCTCGGCGCCCTCAAGAATTGGGCCACGATTCAGTACGACTACGAGAGCATCTATTGCATCGTCGACCTGCATTCGATCACGGTGTATCAGGACCCGGCGGAGCTTCGCGCCAAGATCCTGGAGCTCGCGGGTGTGCTGCTCGCGATCGGCATCGACCCGAAGCATTCGGCGTTAATGGTGCAGAGCGCGGTGCCCGGCCACGCGCAGCTGGCGTGGATGCTGACGTGCGTCACGCCCATCGGCTGGCTGGAGCGCATGACGCAGTTCAAGGCGAAAACCGCCGCGCAGGAGACCATCGGCGACGGACTGCTGCAGTATCCGGTGTTGATGGCGGCGGACATCCTGCTGTATCAGGCTGGCATTGTGCCGGTGGGCGACGACCAGGCTCAACATCTGGAATTGGCGCGCGACATCGCGCAGCGGTTCAATTCGTTGTACGGCGATCTGTTCACGATGCCGGCGACCAAGCTGCCGTCTGTGGGCGCGCGCGTGATGGGGCTCGACGATCCGGAAAAGAAGATGAGCAAGTCAGCGA
>JBDTTK010000498.1:0-3990 GCA_039930685.1 Bryobacteraceae bacterium
TCTCCGAAACCGGCTCGGACGTTAACCGTGCTCCTCGTGGATTCGGATCCCGCGGCGCAGCGGCAGATGGTCTCCATGCTGAGCGGACGCAACCACCGTGTCGTGCCGAACGCGTCCTACCAGGAGGCCGTCGACATTGTGCAGCGGATGCGCTTCGACTGCGTGTTCTTTGCGGTCCGGCCCGCCAACCCGAATTGGATGGACCTGTTCGAAAGAATCCGCAGCCACACCAGTTCCACGGTCCTTGTCACGGACGGGTTCGACCCTGAGCTGCACCGAACGGCCTCTGAGCACCTCGCGCTCGCGCGCCCGGTGGAAGAGATCGACTTGGACCAGATCCTCGAAATTGTGGCGGACCGCGCCGATACCGCGCGCCTCGCGAAATAGGATCAGTCGGCGGCTGCTTCCGCGCCTTCGGCCGCGGTGAAGTAGGCACAGTCAGGATGCTGGAACACAAGCGCGCTGACGCTCGCTTCAGGATCCATCATCATTCCTTCCGTGAGCTCGATGCCGATTTCCTCGGGCCGTAAGAGCTGGAAGAGCCCAGCCTGGTCGTCTAGGTTCGGACACGCCGGATAGCCGAAGCTGTAGCGCTTGCCGCGATACCGTGAGGTGAAGCGTTCCTGCATCGTCATCGTGGGCGAGTCGGGAAAACCCCAATCCTCGCGGATGCGGCGATGGAGCCACTCGGCGCAGCCTTCCGCCGACTCGATGGCGAGCGCCTGGATCGCGTGAGCGCGGAAAAATTCACCCTTTTGCTTGGCTTCCTCCGAATGCGCGCGGACGCCTTCTCCGGCGGTGACGGCGAACAAAACCAGGTGATCGCGCTTCCCGTCGAGCGGATCCAGAATGTAGTCGCTAAGGCAGAGTCCGTCGGCCTTCGCTTGGCGGCCGAAATGGAACGTGTGAAGCGGCGAAGCGGCCCCCGGCTCGAACAGGTGGATTGAGTTGCCGTCCCGCTCAGATTCGAAGAACTGCCAGACCGCGCGAACCTTCATCCACTTGGCGGCTTCGTGGCGGACGTCCTCCATCTGATGGAACAGAGTGAGAGCCTTTTCCTCGCGGTCGAGCAGGGCCTTCTCGAAATTGCCCTTGTAGCCGAGATGCCTGCCGTAAAGCATGAAGGAGTTGATGTAGCTCCAGACCTCAGGCAACTGCGGCACGACGCGAGCTTTGCGATCCAAGTACGGAGCGTCCGGAATCGGAATCGCCGTCCTCACTTTCGACGACCGTTTGGTCGTCAGCACCGCGGGCGCCTCGACAGGCGGCTGGAATCCGCCGCCGTCCTCGCGGAACACGTGCGATGCAAGCACCGCTTCGCGCACCTCGGGGTCCATGATCTCGTTGAGCAGCCGCAGTCCGGTCATCGCGTCCTTCGCGTAGAAGGTCGGCGCGCCGTACGAGGGTCCGATCTTGCCGGTCGTGAAGCGCTCGCTGAGCGCCGCCCCGCCGACCAGCAGCGGAACATCAATGCCCGCGTCGCGGAAATCCGATCCGGTGATCACCATCTGCTGGGCGCTCTTGACGAGCAGACCGGAGAGCCCAATGGCGTCGGGCTTGTGCTCGCGGAAAGCGTGGATCAACGTCTCGGGCGGGACCTTGATGCCCAGGTTGATGACGTCGTAGCCGTTATTCGAAAGAATGATCTCGACCAGATTCTTGCCGATGTCGTGGACGTCGCCCTTCACCGTTGCGAGGACGATCTTGCCGCGCGCCGCCGTGTCGGCCTTCTCCATGAACTGTTCGAGGTGGTTGACGGCCGCCTTCATCGCTTCGGCCGATTGCAGAACCTCGGCGACGATCAGTTCATTGTTGTTGAAGAGGCGGCCGACTTCCGCCATGCCTGCCATCAGTGGACCGTTGATGATATCAAGCGGGCCGATGCCCTCGGCGCGTTTGCGCTCGAGGTCGGGAATCAGGCCATCCTTGGTGCCTTCGACGATGTAGCGGGCCAGCCGTTCGTCGATGGGCAGATCCTCGGGCTTCACCCGCACCTTGGTCGACGCGCCGCGGAAATGCTCCGTGATCGCCGCGATGTGGAATTGATTGACGGCGGCCTTCTGCTCCTTGGTCTGCTGGCGCCAGTCTTCGGGGGCGGTGCGCAGCAACTCCTCGTCCTTGTGGCCCTCCGGGACTTCGGGTGGCGGAGTCGAAAAGAGCAGTTGCTCGGCGAGGCGTCGCTCCTCAATGGGAATCGAAGCAAAGCGTTCCAGCTTTTCCGCGTTGACGATCGCCAGATCGAGTCCTGCTTTGGTCGCGTAATACAGGAACACCGAATTCACGACCTCGCGCGCCGAGGCCGGCAATCCGAAGCTGATGTTCGATACACCGAGGATCGTCTTGACGTACGGAATCGCTTCCTTGATCATGCGGATCGCCTCGATGGTTTCGACGGCGCCCCCGATGTAATTCTCGTCGCCCGTCGCGCAGGGAAAGACCAGCGGATCGATAATGATGTCCTCGGGCGCTACGCCGTACTTCGAGGTCAGCAAGTCGACGGACCGCTGCGCCACGGCGAGCTTCCGTTCACGCGTGAAGGCTTGCGCCTGCACCGGATCTTCGTCGATGGTGCCGACGACCAGCGCCGCGCCGTACGCGTTTGCGATCGGGCACAGCGCTTCGAATTTCTCCTCGCCGTCCTCGAGGTTGATCGAATTGATGATCCCTTTCCCCTGGCAGTACGTCAGCGATAGCTCAACTGCCTTGGGATCGGTGGTGTCGATCATGATCGGCGCCTTGATCTTGCGGATCAGCTTGTCGTAGAACGGCGGTATATCGCGGATTTCCTCGCGGTCGGTGGATTGGAGACAAACGTCGACGATGTGCGCGCCGCCGCGGATTTGCCGCCGGGCGATCTCGCTGGCTTCTTCCCATTTCTCGTCGGCGACCAGGTTCTTGAAGAGGCGGGATCCAATGACGTTGGTCCGTTCGCCGACAATCAGCGGACGGCTGGATTCGTCGGCTTCGACAACTTCCAAGCCCGAGTAGTAGGCGCGGTGTTTGCTACCCGGAATCTCGCGCGGCTTCTTGCCGTCGACCATTTGGGCGATCGCGCGAATGTGATCGGGCGTCGTACCGCAGCAGCCGCCGATCAAATTCAACCAGCCGTGATCGACGAATTTCTCGAGCTGCGACGCGAGCTGATCGGCGCCGAGATCGTACTTCAGTTCCTCGTTTGGCAGCCCGGCATTCGGGTAGCAGGACACCCGGACCGGCGACATTTCGTGGATCGTCCGGATGTGGTCCGTCATGAATTCCGGACCGGTGGCGCAATTCAAACCGACCGCGAGCAATCGCCGATGGAGCAGCGAGGCCACCAACGCATCCGCCGTCTGGCCGCCGAGCATCGTGCCCATCGGTTCGATGGTGCCCGAAACAATCACCGGAATCTCGAAGCCGATTTCTTTCGAATACTGTTCGATCGCCAGCAGCGCGCTCTTGATGTTGCGCGTGTCCTGGCAGGTCTCGACCAGCAGGAGGTCCGCGCCGCCTTCCCACAATCCCTTGGCTTGCTTGTAGTAGCCGTCGCGCAATTGCTCGAACGTGATCCCGCCGGTGACGGAAATGGCCTTGGTGGTCGGGCCTATGGAACCGGCCACGAACCGCATCCGGCCCGGCGTGTCGAATTCAGCCGCCGCCTCGCGCGCAAGCCTCGCCGCGGTGTGGTTTACTTCGTACCACTTGTCTTCAAGACCGAACTCCGCGAGCGTGACCACGGCGCCGCCGAAGGAATTGGTTTCGACCATGTCGGCGCCCGCCGCGAAGTAGGCGCGATGCACGTCCCGGATCCATTCCGGCCGGGTGAAAAGCATGTTCTCCGAGCAGTTCTCAAACGCCGGGCCGCCCCAGTCGTCGATCGTCGGATTCTTCTGCTGTAGCATCGTTCCCATCGCGCCATCGAGAACCACGATGCGTGAGGACAATGCGTCCAGAAGGGCTTGCTGGCGAGGGGGAATCACTATCTCTATTATCGACGATCACCGGAAAAAG
>JBDTTK010000499.1:0-3987 GCA_039930685.1 Bryobacteraceae bacterium
AGTCCGAAATAGGTCTTACGTAGAAGGAGAAAACATGATGAACGCAATCTCACCTTCCCACTCGATCCTTGACGCAACGGATCCCTCAACGACCGCGAAGTCAGCGACGAGCACGCAGCCTGCCGCGGACCCGCTGGCGAACAAGGCAACGTTTCTCCAACTCCTGGTCGAACAATTGAAGAACCAGAATCCTCTGAACCCGGCTGACGGGACGCAGTTCGTGACTCAATTGGCGCAATTTTCCTCGCTCGAAGCCAGCGTCGGAGCGCGGCAGGACTTGGATTCCATCGCCAAAATACTTGATACCCGGTTACCAGCTCAGACCGCCACGCCAGTCGGCGCATCCTAATTCGATTCTCAAGGAATACCATCCGCCATGCTTACCTCCTTCTCAACCGCCCTCTCGGGGCTAAGTGCTTTCTCGACCGCAATTGACGTCGTTGGAAACAATCTCGCCAATCTGAATACTCCCGGCTTCAAACAAAGCGCGGTGTCGTTTCACGACTTAGTAACGCAGTCGCTCGGTGCGGGACTTGGCGAAACGCAAGTTGGCTTCGGCGTCGGCCGGCCGATTACGTTGCGGCAGTTCTCGCAGGGCGCGATCCAGACCAGCGCAGGGACGCTGGACGCTGCCATTCAAGGCGACGGCTTCTTCGTCGTCCGCGCGCCGAACGGGAGTATCCAATACACCCGTGGAGGAAATCTTCAGGTCGATAACGACGGTAACCTTACCACGGCGACCGGCGAAAAGCTGCAGGGCTGGGCCAGCGCGAACGGCAACGTCGACACGAACGCTCCGGTCGGAGACATTGTAGTGCCCGTTGGCACGCTTAAGGCGCCCACAGCAACTAAGAGCGCGTCGGTCGACGTCAATCTCGACGCGGGCGCCACGGCTGGGCCGTCCGCGACGTCTTTCTCCACATCGCTTCAAGTCTACGATTCACTCGGAAATTCGCACACGGTGACCTTCAGCTTCACTCGGTCAACAACGCCGAATCAGTGGGATTATTCATTCAGCTTTCCGGACTCCGATGTGACCAGCCCGGTTACACCGGCGACCGGATCGCTTACCTTCGACGGAAACGGCCACTTGATCAGTCCGACGGTAGCCGATCCCTCCCCGGCGCTTGTCATCAGCGGGTTGTCATCCGGCGCCTCCGACATGACCGTCGACTGGAGTCTCTTCAGTGGTACGACGCCGCGGCTCACTCAGTACGCTCAGACCTCCGCAGTCTCCGCGTTGACGCAGGACGGGTCGCCCGCCGCAAGCCTCACTCATGTCGGCTTAGCGGATGGCGGGAAGATTCTTGCCCAATATTCTAACGGCACCCAAACAATCGTCGGGCAGGTGGCCATGGCGACGATTCGCAATCCGGAGTCTCTGATCGCTGTCGGCAACAGCAATTTCCAGCTCAGCGCGCGGACCGCTCTACCTGCCATAGGGCTGCCCGGCACGGGCGGTCGCGGTAGTGTCATTGGCGGCGCAGTCGAGGGCTCGACCGTCGATATCGCCAAAGAATTCACCAACCTCATCGTCTTTCAACGCGGCTATCAGGCGAATGCCCGCGTCATCACCGCGGTGGACGAGGTTAGCCAGGAAACGATCAATCTGAAGCGCTAGGGCGTGTTCTATGGCACCGACTGAGGTCATTTCGCATCTCGCCGATATTCCGATTGAAGTCGACGTAGAGCTTGACCATCGCATCATGAGCATCCGTGAAATTCTCGCGCTCGACGTCGGAGCGGTCGTCAAAATGCGCCGATCCGCTGGAGAGAACATCGACATCCTTGTCGGCGGTGCGCTCGTCGGATTCGGAGAGATCGTCATCATCGAGGATTCGGTGGGGGTCCGGATAACGGATTTCTCGGAGGAACTCTAACCATGACAGCCCTGCTCGATTTCCTATACGCCCTGTTGCCGGCAGTCGTCGTCCTTGTGCTTCTCGGAGGCGCCTTGCACTTAGCGAGAAAGCGCGGCTATGTCTCAGACCCGGCATCGCGCGAACACAGGATGTCCGTGATTGATCGCGTCAGCCTGACGCCGCGCCACATACTTCACCGCGTTCAATCCACGCACGGCACGTTTCTCATCGCAACATTCGATGGCGGATGCACAGTAATCGATGCCGAGCCGGAGCCAATCGGCCTCGCAGCAGCTCCGAAGGCTGACGGAGCTGCGTGCGGATGATTCGACTGATCAGCCTGTGTCTAACGCTCGCCGGCGGAATTCTAACGGCGGCCACCTCCGGATCTCTCGTTGAGGCGGCAAAGGGGCAGAAGGCGCCAATGGATCTGCCCATGCAGATCACCTTGCTTCTGACAGGCTTGGTCTTACTGCCCGCGATTCTCATGAGCGTGACGCCGTTCCTGCGGATCGTGGTGGTCCTTCACTTTCTGCGGCAGGCACTTGGAACGCAGACGGTGCCGTCCAATCAGGTTCTCGTCGGCCTCGCGCTCTTCCTGACGATTTTTCTGGTTCAACCGGTTGGACACGAAATCTATGAGAAAAGCTGGATGCCGTATGAGCGGGGAACGCTGTCAGCAGAGGCCGCAGTCGAGGCCGCATCCGCACCGGTGACTCAGTATCTGAGCCGGTTCGTGCGAGAGAAAGATATCGCGTTGCTACTTGACGTATCCCATACAGCACCCCCGGCAAAGCGCACGGACTTAAGTCTCGCGGTCCTGCTACCGGCCTATATTCTGTCCGAGTTGAAGACAGCGTTCCAGATCGGCGCTGTACTCTTCCTGCCTTTTCTGATCGTCGATCTCCTCGTCGCGTCGATCACGTTATCCGTCGGAATGGTGCAACTCCCCCCAGTCATGATTTCGGCGCCGCTCAAAGTGCTGCTCTTCGTGCTCGTTGACGGCTGGAATCTCGTCGTTGGCTCGCTGGTCAAATCGTTCTATTGAGACCGCTTACATGACTCCCAGCCTCGCAATCGACCTTCTGCATGGCGCCTTGATGAACACGTTCTGGGTGTGCCTTCCATTACTACTGGTGGGGCTCGTTGTGGGGATCCTGATCAGTCTCGGACAAATCCTGACCTCCATTCAAGACCCCAGCGTCGGTACTGTGCCGCGGCTCGCCTGCTTCTTATTGGCGGCCTTAATCTGGCTTCCGTGGCTACTGCACAGACTGATGGCGTACACGATTTCCCTGTTCTCCGATTTTTCGAGGTACGCCCACTAGCGTGCTCAGCCTCCTCATCGACGAACGTCTGGCGGGCATCCTCTCGATGTTCCTGCTGACGCTCGCACGGACCGCCGGCGTCGTCGCGTTTACGCCGGTTCCGGGGTTTCGCAACATGCCTTCCGCTGCTCGCGGCGCTGTCGCTGTTCTCATGACGTGCGCTCTATTCGACTTTGGTCAGCCCTCGACTGGTCCGCCTGTTGCCAGCTTACTTCCGGCGCTTCTGATTGAGACAAGCATTGGCATCTGCTATGGGCTCGCCACCGCGCTTCTTTTTGAAGGAATCCAGCTCGGCGCGCAGATCGTGGGATTGCAGGCGGGATTCTCTTACGCATCGACGCTCGACCCGAACAGCCAGGCGGACTCGAATGTCCTCTCCGTCCTCATGTTCCTGGGCACAGGTGCGCTGTTCTTTGCCGCGGACCTTCATCATGTTGTGTTCCGTGCGCTTGCGGAGGGCCTCCTTCGGCATCCGGCCGGGGCGGCGGCCTGGAATGCGGCCTCGGTCGAGACCATTCTTCAACTCGGTGCCGATGTATTCCGTGTCGGCCTGCGACTGGCAGCGCCAGTATCCGCAATCATGCTGACCATCGACATCGGACTGGCCTTGTTCGGACGAATGCAACCACAACTCCAAGTAGTCACGCTCTCTTTTTCGATAAAGATACTAATCGCGCTCATCGTTTTCTCCAGCGTGATTCAGTCTCTCGGCCGACTCCTTCACGCAGTTTCCGAACCTTGGTCCCTCGCGTTGCGGTCCATCATCCGGTAGGGGGCACCCGTGTCCGACAGTGCTC
>JBDTTK010000500.1:0-3985 GCA_039930685.1 Bryobacteraceae bacterium
TGGGGCCTCCTCTTGAATCCCTGGGTTGGCTGGCAGTACCTCCACAACATGATCGGCGCAGTTTGTACCGGCGCCTTCGTGATGACTTCGATCGGCGCGTACTATCTGCTGAACGGAATCCACACGCAATACGGACGCACCTTCGTCCGGACCGGCGTCATCGCCGGCTTCACTGCCTCGGTTCTGATGCTCTTCCCCACCGGCGACGGACAGGGCCAGAACATCGCCCGCTATCAGCCCGTGACCCTCGCCGCCATGGAAGGTCTGTTTGAAACCTCGAACGGCGCTCCGATGGCCATCCTCGGGCAGCCCGACACCAACCGCCTCCGCCTTGACAATCCGCTGGTGATTCCGAAGGTGCTCAGTTTTCTGACCTACAAGCGCTGGGACGCCGAAGTCAAAGGACTCGACACCTACCCCCGCGATCAGTGGCCCGACAGCATTCCGCTGCTGTTCTACAGCTTCCACATCATGATCGGGCTCGGCACTTTGTTCATCGCTTTGTATTCCTTGGCCGCCTTGTTCTTGTGGATGGGTCGGTTGATGACCTCGAAGCTGATGCTCTGGGCTCTGATGCTCGCCGCGCCGTTCCCCTACATCGCCAATACCGCCGGATGGATCACTGCGGAAGTGGGCCGCCAGCCCTGGCTGATCTACGGCCTGATGCGCACCGAGCACGGCGCCTCGCCAAATGTCTCCGCCGGAAACACGCTCTTCACCCTGATCGGATTCATGGGCCTCTACACCGTCCTGGCCATCCTGTTTCTCCTCCTGGTGTATCAGGAGATCTCGCACGGACCCGAAACCGCTGACGCCTCCACGCCCGAGCTCCAGGAGGTGCGCTAATGGAAACCCTCTGGTTCTGCCTCGTCGCGATTCTCATCGCCGGATATGTCGTGCTCGACGGCTTCGATCTCGGCGCCGGAATCATTCACCTCGGCGTCGCCCGCAACGATCAGGAACGCACGCAGGTACTCAAATCCATCGGACCGTTTTGGGATGGCAACGAAGTCTGGCTGCTGGCCGGAGGCGGAACGCTCTACTTCGCCTTCCCCGCCCTCTACTCATCTAGCTTCAGCGGATTCTACCTGCCCCTGATGATGGTTCTGTGGCTGCTGATTCTTCGCGGAATCTCCATCGAGTTTCGGAATCACATCGACTCTCCCACTTGGAAGCCCCTGTGGGATGTCGTTTTCTGCGGCGCGTCCGCGTTGCTCGCGATCTTCTACGGCGCCGCCCTCGGCAACGTGGTCCGCGGAGTGCCCCTCGACCGGGCCGGCGATTTCTTCCTCCCTCTGTGGACCGACTTTCAACTCTCGTCCGAGCCCGGCATTCTGGATTGGTACACCATCCTCGTCGGCCTGCTCGCCTTTTTTACGCTGACTGTGCATGGCGCGTGGTGGGTCCGTTACAAAACCGCCGGAGAGGTCGCCCGCCGGTCCGCCCACATCGGCGGACTCGCATGGTGGGCTACCGCCTTGCTGACCGCCATGGTGACGTTCGCCAGCTTCCGCATCCAACCGCAGATTGCGATCAACTTTGGTAGCTATCCTTGGGGCATCGTCTTTCCCACGCTAGCGGTTGCCGGCCTGGTCGGCGCAAAGTTTCTGAAATCCGAACGGAACGCGTTCTTGAGTTCGTGCGCCTACATCATTGGAATGCTCACCAGCTGTGTCTTCGGGGTGTATCCAAACGTGCTGCCATCCAACACGACGGCAGCCCACAGCCTTACCATTTACAACGCGTCCGCGCCCGGATACGGCCTCGGCGTCGGACTGGTATGGTGGTTACCGGGAATGGCACTGGCATCCGCCTATGCGTTTTTCCTGTATCGGAGATTTGCGGGCAAGGTTTCCTGAGTATAGGCCGCCCCGACGCTCCGAATTTTGAACCTCCGGGGCCTCTTGGAGTACCAGGGCATCTCGGACTTTCGACTGGTTTGAAGGGGAAACAGAGTCGGCCTACGCCTTCAAACGATTGCAGATAAGCCTGGTCCTTTACTTTCAACCATATAAGGTGTTATCTTCAAAAGTTCATGCGCACTGTCGACCTGATACATCGCAAGCGCGACGGCGAAGAGCTGTCGGCTGAAGAAATCGCCTTTCTGGTGGAAGGCTACACGCGCAACGATATCCCGGACTATCAGCTCTCTGCGTTTCTGATGGCCGTATTTTTCTCCGGGATGACGGATCGCGAAGTAAGTTCCTTGACCGATTGTATGATCCGGTCCGGAGAAACCGTTGATCTTTCATCTATCCCCGGTGTCAAAGTGGATAAGCATTCCACCGGCGGCGTCGGCGACAAAACCAGTCTGATCGCCGCGCCCATTGCCGCTGCCGCGGGTGTCATCGTGCCGATGATGTCCGGCCGCGCGTTGGGCCACACCGGCGGAACGCTCGATAAACTCGAGTCCATCCCCGGTTTCCGCACCGATCTCACCGTCGAAGATTTCAAGTCGCAACTGGCGACCCTCGGTTTGGCGTTCATCGGACAAACGGCGGAAGTCACGCCCGCCGATGGCAAGATGTATTCGCTCCGCGATGCCACCGCGACCGTCGAATCCATTCCGCTGATTGCATCGTCCATCATGTCGAAGAAAATCGCCGAGGGCATGGACGCCCTCGTACTCGACGTGAAAGTCGGCTCCGGTGCGTTCATGAAGCGCCAGGTAGACGCGCGCCGCCTCGCCCAGATGATGGTCGGCATCGGCCGCCGTCTCGACAAAAAGGTACAGGCGCTGATCACCGACATGAATCAGCCGCTTGGCTACGCCATCGGCAATGCGCTCGAAGTCATGGAGGTCTCGCAGACTCTCCAGAACGTCGGCCCGCAGGACCTCACTCGCCTTTCGCTCGAACTCGCCGCCCGCATGATCTTCGTCGGCAAGATCACCACGACCCTTGAGGAAGCTCGCGAGGTCGCGCAAAGGAATCTGCTCGACGGGTCCGGCTACAGGAAATTGAAGGAAGTCATCGCGGCGCAGGGCGGAAACCCGCAGGTACTCGACCGCTTCGACCTGCTTCCGAACGCCACCGGCGCACGCGAGATCTCGTCGCCGCGCGGCGGCTACATCAGTGCCATCGACGCCGAATACATCGGCCAGGCTTCGTCCATGATCGGTGCCGGCCGCGACCGCAAGGAAGACGCGATCGACCCGGCCGTCGGTGTAATTCTCGAAGTAAAGGTCGGCCAGAAAATCGACGCGGGCAGCGTTCTGTGCCGTCTCTATTACACGGGCGACGAGCGCGTCGAAGAAGCCGCGCAGTTGGTCGAGGACGCCTTCCGCATTTCGGCCAACGCGCCGGACGAACGCGAACTGATCCTCGAAGTCGTCGGCTAATTTCGCCGCGTCCACGCGTTGATGGTGAGGCGCGACCGTCAGGTCGCGCTCCCAAATAACTCCACCTGATAGGGGCTGGACTCGACTTCCTCAGGATAGAACCCGACCGTCAGAGTCTGTGTGAAAACCGAGGCGCGACCGTAAGGTCGCGCTCCAAACTGGTTAAAATTTGGATAGAACCCCGAGCGTCAGCGAGGGGACCTGCGAGTTTTCACACAGACTCGTCAGGGAGGGGACCTCGAGTAGGAGGACGCTTCGCGCGTGCCTCCTCCCGCAAAACTCCCCGGCCCACGCCATCCGCGCGGAATCACAACCTTCGCACACACCACAACCCAAACCGAATCAACACCATCCCACCCCGCCCCCGCGGAACGCGTTGCCGCGCGCTGTACAATCCACGGTGAAAGGGCCCGCCTCGCGCGGGCCCTTTCCATCTTTCAGCACCGGAGACAACCATGCTTGAACCAATCGCGGCCGCGGACACGACACTGGCAGCCGAAACCGCTCCTGCGCCCGACACCGCGGCGGCGGCGGCCACGCGCGCCGAACGCAATCGTCTCAACGCCCAAAAATCCACCGGCCCAAAAACGATCGAAGGCAAAAAGCGCGCCAGCCTCAACGCCCTCGATCACGGACTCTCCGGCC
>JBDTTK010000501.1:0-3982 GCA_039930685.1 Bryobacteraceae bacterium
GGGTAGCGCGCGCTTGCGCCGAGCTCTTCCTCGATGCGGAGGAGCTGGTTGTATTTCGCGATGCGGTCGGTGCGGCTGGCGGATCCGGTTTTGATCTGACCAGCGTTCGTCGCAACGGCCAAGTCAGCGATGAACGCGTCCTCGGTTTCGCCCGAACGGTGCGAGACGACCGCGGTGTAGCCGGCGTCCGAAGCCATCTTCATGGCGTCGAGCGTCTCGGTCAGCGAACCGATCTGGTTCACTTTGATGAGAATCGAGTTGGCGATGCCGCGTTCGATGCCCATTGCGAGGCGCGATGAATTGGTCACGAACAGATCGTCGCCGACCAGTTGGATCTTGTCGCCGAGCACGTCGCTCATGCGCTTCCAGCCGTCCCAGTCGTCTTCGGCCATGCCGTCTTCGATCGAAATAATCGGATACTGGCGGACCCATCCGGCCCAGAAGTCGACCATCTCGTCGCTCGAGCGTTCGCTCTTGTCGGACTTCTTGAAGATGTACTTGCCCTTGGCTTTGTCGTAGAACTCGCTGGCGGCCGGATCGAGCGCGATCGAGATCTCTTCGCCGGCTTTGTAGCCCGCCTTCGAGATCGCGTCCATGACGACTTCGAGGGCCTCTTCGTTGGATTTCAGGTTGGGCGCGAAGCCGCCTTCGTCGCCGACGCTGGTCGAGTAGCCGCGCTTCTTGAGAACGCCTTTGAGCGTGTGGAAGATTTCCGCGCCCATCCGAAGGGCGTCCGAGAACTTTTCCGCGCCGTGCGGGATGATCATGAACTCCTGCGGGTCGACGGAGTTGTCCGCGTGAGCGCCGCCGTTCAGGATGTTCATCATCGGCACTGGAAGCACCGAAGCGGAGACGCCGCCGAGGTAGCGATAGAGCGGTTCGCCGTGGGAATTCGCGGCGGCGCGGGCGGTCGCCATGGAGACGGCCAGAATCGCGTTCGCTCCGAGGTTTGCCTTGTTGGGCGTTCCGTCGGTCGCGATCATCACGCGATCGATGGCGGCCTGCTGGGATGCGTCCATGCCGACGATGGCGGGCGCGATGTGCGCGGCGATATTGGCTGCGGCGGTTCGGGTGCCTTTGCCCAGGTAACGCGACTTGTCGTTGTCGCGCAGCTCAACGGCTTCATGCTCTCCGGTTGACGCTCCCGAGGGAACGGCGGCGCGGCCCATGCTGCCGTCGGCCAGCAGCACATCCGCCTCGACGGTCGGGTTGCCGCGTGAATCAAGAATCTCTCGTCCGATAACTTTTACGATTTCCATAGGTGGGAATATCTATTGGACAGGGGAGGGGTCGCGGACGACGCGGCCAGCCGCTTTCCGATCGTGGTATCGTGGCGACGAGAATGATCACCGACTCCGAACGCGAGTCCGCAATTCGCTCGCTGACCGCTTCCCGAGGGGTGCTGCTTAGTGCCGTCGAAGGAGTGACCGACGAAGAGTCGCGGTGGAAGCCGTCGCCCGAGCGCTGGT
This sequence comes from Bryobacteraceae bacterium, assembly GCA_039930685.1. Classification (GTDB taxonomy): domain Bacteria; phylum Acidobacteriota; class Terriglobia; order Bryobacterales; family Bryobacteraceae; genus JBBQWZ01. Next base: position 1,470 of record JBDTTK010000501.1, read on the forward strand.
CGATTCTTGAATACGTCGAGCACCTGGCTATTTCGGATGACGGGCTTGTGGATTTAGTGCGCCGGATTCTAAAGGCTCCGCCGACAGAGGAGTCGCCTGAGCAGCGCGCCGAGCGCGAAACGAAGTTGAGGTCCGCGAAGATCGAGCGCGGCGTGAATCAGGCTCCGGAGCGGCTGCAGCCCAAGAACAAATTTGCCAACGTACAGGAAGCTACCGACGCGTTCCTTGCGGCCAGGGAGCGGACGTTGGAATTTGCCCGAACGACCCAGGAGGATCTGCGGAAGCATTTCGCGCCGCATCCGGTATTGGGGCCGCTCGACGGTTATCAATGGTTGATGGGGAATTCGCGGCACGTGGAGTCGCATTCAGCGCATATCCTGGAGTTGAAGACGATGTGGGCGGAACACGCGGTCGGGACGCCGGGGTGAGCCGCCTTTTGGCGCAACCATTTGGGCGGACGAGCCGTCATCATACTAAATGCAGGTAGGTTTGCCTATGAAACGCTTTTACCCGATCGCACTTTTGGCCGGCGCAATATTCGTCGCGGCTTCTCTCGGTCTTACGGCGCAGGAAGGCCCGAAGACTACCGGTTCCGACCCGGTGGCAAAGCCGCGTAAGAAAGGCGCCGAGGCCGAACCGGAGCAGCAAAAGATACCTTCCAAATTTTCTAAGAAGGGAAGAGAGGACGCGCCGGAGGGTTCGGCGAACTTCAAGGCGGACGTGACGACGGTTAGCGTCGACATCTCGGTGCTCGACAACAAGGGCAACTTCATTCCGAAGATTCCGCCCGGCAACTTCCGGATCCTGGAAGACAACGTCCCGCAGAAGCTCGGGAGCTTCGCCACCTCCGAGGCGCCGATGACGGTCTGCCTGGTGATCGAGTTCAGTAACCGCTACCAGCAGTATTATTCGGAGACTTGGTTCCAGACGCTGCAGGCGACCTATGGATTTGTCGACACGCTGCGTCCGGACGACGCCGTCGCCGTAGTGGCCTACGATCTGCGGTCGGACATTCTTTCAGACTTTTCGACGGACCGGCGCAAGACGCAGGAAGCATTGCAACGTTTGCGCATCGCGGCGTTCTCGGAATCGAATTTCTACGACGCGCTTGTCGATACGGCCGAGCGGATGACGGACATCGAAGGACGCAAGGCAATCGTGGTGATCGCGTCCGGCATCGACACATTCAGCAAGCTTACATTCGACAAGACGCGGAAGCGTCTACAGGAAGCCGGCGTGCCGATCTATGCGTTCGGCTTGATGCAATCGATTCGCGAGATGGCGGATTCGATGGGTTATCTCAACGGAATCCAACGCCTGGACTTTTTGCAGGCGGACAATCAGATGCGCACGTTCGCCAAGGAGACCGGCGGCATGTCGTTCTTCCCACGTTTCTACGGCGAGTTCCCGAATATCTTCCGTGCGATCTCCGACTCGCTTCGCCAGCAGTACTCCGTGACCTATGCTCCGTCCAATCAGGCGCGCGACGGGAAGTACCGCAAGATTAAAGTGGAGTTGGTGAATCCGGCGACGAACGAGCCGCTGCGCGTGGTGGATGAGAAGGGCAAGCCGATCAAGTACACGATCATTGCCAAGCACGGATACACCGCGCCGCGCGAAGTCGAGTAGCAGAACGCCCGTTCTCGCGCCGCGAGTCCGGGGCTCATTGCGCGAATCGGATACTGCATCGCCTGTCGACAGACGCGAGCAAGCTGAAACGCGATTGTCAAGAACTCAATGTTGCGAGTTTCGAGTCTGTTACAACTCGATTGACATGCCGTTCGACGGACTGCTACCGTCATCGAAGTTCATGTCAGGCAATCATACAAAAGGAGCGGCTGCGAAGCTCCAAATCCTGCTGGTAGACGACAACAAATTGGGACTCTCGGCGCGCCAAAATGTGCTCGAAGAGGTTGGTTACGGGGTTACCACCGCAGCTAACGGAGAGGACGCCGCCGCACAATTTGCCGAGGGCGCCTTCGATCTCGTGATTACCGATTACAAGATGCCGAAGATGAATGGCATCGAGTTGATCGGGCACCTCCGCCAGCTCTCACCGAAGACGCCACTGATCCTGATCTCCGGCTTTGTGGACGCGCTGGGCTTGACGGAGACGTCGACGGGCGCCGACGCCGTAATCCAAAAGAGCCACAACGAAGTCAGCCATCTGGTTCGCGCGGTCAACAAGATCCTGCGGCCCGAGGCTTCCGGCCGCAAGCCGGCCGCTTCGCATCGTCCTTCGCTGAAGGCAAAGCGAAAATCCCTTTAGGCTCACCTTCCGGCGTTTACGGCCGGGCAGCGGCGAGCGATTTCTTCAAGGCAAATAACCACGCCGGAGGATCCGGCTCATTGCGGAGATCCATCGGGCGTTTCAGCTCGATGCTCCAGCGGTGCAGCCACGAAATGCCGGCGTCGCCCGCGTAAAGATCCGGTGTCCGGTACGCGTCGTCCGCGAGCGCGCGGTCCAGGGAGATAAATGCATATCCGCGCTTCCGCATCGTGTCGAGCATGGC
>JBDTTK010000502.1:0-3979 GCA_039930685.1 Bryobacteraceae bacterium
ATGACCAGGCCGGCGTGGCCCTTCGCCGCGCCGCCCCAACGCCTCGAGAATGTTTGCGTAAACAAGATCCGCTTCTTCGGCCGTCATCGGCACCGACTTCTTCGCCTCGGCGTACCACCAGCCATTCAGAGTCCGCCGCTCGATCCTTACGGGGCCGTCCCACCACGTGCAAACGATCGTCGCCGAGCGCTCCGGCTCGTAGTAGGTGATCATCTCCCCACGATGGTCGACTTTGATCTTGTAATACTCGCCGAGCCGACCGATAACCGGAAGTGAACGGATCTGTCCCGCCTCGCGCCAGACGGCGTCCTCCATCGTCCAGCCGTCGGCGTTTGCCTTCCAGCGCGCCCGGTCGGCTTCCGCCACGGCTCTCTCCAGTTCCTCGCGAATCGCATTCATGTCTGGTTCGACGGCGTCCGCCGGATTAGGCGGAGTCAGCAGGAACCAGCGGCGGCCCGCGTCCGTCAGTTCTCCGGAGCAAGACGAACTCTTCCGGAACCGCCAATCCAGGCCAGCGCGCAGCGCCTCCGGAGCGCGGAAGGTATCGCTGAGCATCACGCATCCACCAATCGGCGGAGCGGGAAATCCATTGAATATCTCCGCGATCGAGTTGCCGGCCGCCAACTCCGCTTCCAGGACCGCGCGCAGTCCGAGTGGTAATTCGTCGAGACGAGAATCGTTTGCCACGCTGGTGTTCCCCCAAAGCCGGAGTTTCTAACTAGAAACGGAGTCGTCTTCACCCAAAGGTGGAGTCTCCAAGAGACTAGCGAACCGGCGGTTGCGAAGGCAAACTCACTGACATCGCGCTCGACAGCGGTCGTGTCACAACCTATACGTTACAGAAGCAGAATCATCCCAAGAACAACGATCCAATGCTGCTGCTGAACGGACAGGCCTTCGTCACTTTCTATAAGAAAGCGCCCTGGTAAATTATTGATTTGAGTGAGACTAGCGATGGAGTCGCGCCTCAGCTTAGCGGGAGGCCGCGCGCGCCGCAGCGGACTTCTGCACCGGGAAGTGCTCGTTCAGCCAGCGCTCGACGCTGTCGCGTTGCGCAACGGCTACAACCCGTTGCCATTTCGCTACGCCCGTATTCGCGCTGTATTCAGCCATCAGGTAGGAATCGGCATTCATCACCCGGATCAGACTGTCCTGTTTGTCGCGAAGACAATGGAAGGACGCATTGATCACGTACCGTTGGGTGGTGGATTGTTGCATGCACCTCAGTATACCACGCCGCGCGTTTTGAGTCACTTGCAGCCAAATCGCCAGGCAATTCGAATGCACTTAAAACGCGAGATATAAGTGGCAAGTTACTGAATTAAAATCGGTTTTACTCTCCAGGCGCTCTGATTCTAGCGTTTGACGGCCTAACCATCGGCACCAACCGATTACCAACCCGACGCCTTTCCTTCCCCGCGACGGGCGTCCCAGCCTCCCGTAAGCCACCGCCGCCCTTCGCGATCGGTTTCGACATGAATCCCGACCACCAGGGCACCGACCGTCGAATTGGCTTCGACCTTGTGGCCCATCTGCCGGAGGACGGCCACCGTGTCCGGAGAGATACCGCGTTCCGCGAAAATCTGGTCCGGCATCCATTGGTGATGGATCCTCGGCACGTCGATCGCGTCCTGGATGTTCATCCCGAAGTCGACCACGTTCAGGATCGCCTGCATCACGGCCGTCGTGATGCGAGTTCCGCCCGGCGCGCCGATCACCAGCAACAGCTTGCCGTCTTTGCTGAGGATCGTGGGCGACATCGAAGACACCGGCCGCTTGCCGGGTTGGATCGCATTCGCCTCGCCCTGAATTAGACCATAGGCATTGGCGCCTCCAGGCTGCGATGCGAAGTTGTCCATGTTGTTGTTGAGCAGGACGCCCAATCCCGGAACCGTAACTCCGGAGCCGTATCCGCCGTTTAGCGTGTACGTCATAGCGACCGCGTTGCCCTGCGCATCGACGATCGAGAAGTGCGTCGTCTCGCCGCTCTCATAGAGTGACGGATCGCCGTGACCGAGCTGCGCGGAGGGCGTCGCCTTGTGGGGATCGATTGAGGCCCGGCGCTTGGCGATATAGGCCGGGCTCAGCAGGCCGCGCAGCGGCATCTTGACGAAGTCCGGATCGCCAAGGTACTCGCCACGGTCGGCGTAGAAGCGGCGCATCACTTCGGCGAGCCAATGGAGTTCGCCGGCCGAACCGGCTCCGCCCTTCTCGTATCCGGTGCCTTCGAGCATCGCGAGCATGTGGACCATGCCGATGCCACCGCTTGAGGGCGGCGTGGCGGTCACGATGTCCATCCCGCGATAGCGGCCGGTGACCGGGGCGCGCTCGACGGCGCGGTAGGCCTTCAGATCCTCCGCCGTAATCAGTCCGCCATTCTTGGCCATTTCGGCCGCGAGAATCCGGGCGGTTTCGCCCTCGTAGAACTCCTTCGCGCCGTTCTTCTGAATGCGCTCGAGCGTCCGCGCCAGGTCCGGCTGCACAAAGGTCTCGCCCGGCTCGTAGTACGTGCCGTCACGCAGGAAGATGCGCTTCGAATCAGGAAACCGGGTCAGCACGCCGGACGCGGTCAGCGCCGACGTGCCCTGTGTGTTGGGCGCCATGCGCCCGGCGGACTTCAATGAGTTCGAGAACTCGTAGGACACGGGGAAGCCCTTCTTCGCGAGATCGATGGCGGGCTGCATGAGTTCGGCCCACTTCTTGGTTCCATACTTCTGCCGGAGCAATTCCATGCCGCGGACCGTTCCGGGGACGCCGGGCGCGCGCCAACCGACCAGGTTGTCGCGGGTCAGCTTGCCGTCTTTGCCGAGGTACATGTCACGGCTCGCCCGCATCGGAGCACGCTCGCGGAAGTCGACGAAGGCCGAGGTGCCGTCTGCCTTGCGCAGGACGAGGAACCCTCCGCCGCCAATGTTGCCTGCCGAAGGAAGCGTAACCGCCAGAGCAAGAGCCACCGCGATGGCGGCGTCGACCGCGTTGCCGCCCGAGCGCAGGATGTCACGCCCCACGTCGGCGGCGTGCGGTTCCTGGGCGACGACCATGCCTTTCTGGGAGCGAACAGGCTGGCGGGCGTCGGCGGAGAGGGCAATCAGGAGGAGCAGGGCGGTCCATCGCATCCAGCGATTGTACACGCGCAGGCGCCGAATGGACCAAACGAAGCCAGAATCAGCGGCCGCGCCGGACCCTTTTGATGAAACGAAGCCAGAATTTGGCCGGACAAGGGGGTTGTTTGGCCGATTTGACGAAACGAAGCCAGAATCCGGCGCCTACGGCTTCCGGAGGCAGACCGAGAAATGAACGAAACGAAGCCAGAATCCAGTCCGGCCGAACAGGCAGGTTTTGACAAAACGAAGCCAGGAGCGCTCCCGTCCATACGGGCGCACCCCGGCTTCGAGGTCACTTACGGCCTGAGAGCAGTCCTAGTTCCTGTCTAAACGCCTAGCCCTGCGGCTTGAAGAACAGCACCATTCCGGCCCCAGCGAACGCAAGAACCATTCCGACCCACAGCATGGGATTTGGCGTGACCTTGGGCGGATGCTGGTACATGGTGTACAGAACGTTCACGACCGGAGCGCCGCAGAAGACTAGGGGCATGACGTAGTTCGGGATGCCGCCGTCCTTGAACGCCAGGATGATGAACACGGCGCCCAAAGCGCCAAGACCTCCCGCGACGGTGGCCGAGATCCAGCCGGTTTGCGTGAAGGTGGCGAGTCCCTCGGAGGGTCCGAGGCTGATGAGGGGGACGATGACGCCCATCAGGAAGTAAGCCACTCCGACGCAGAGCAGCGCCTTGAACGGACTTTGCAGCGCGGTTTGCCCCTTATGAAGGGCTGGTCCGTAGAAGCCCCATGAGAGAGCGGCGCAGATGGCGAAGACTGCCCAGAGCATTGATTTTTTCCTTGCGATTGGAGTAGACGTGGAGATGTGCGCGGAAGTGTGCGTAGCCATGTCGTGTATGACTCTATAGTGTACTGCGAGA
>JBDTTK010000503.1:0-3970 GCA_039930685.1 Bryobacteraceae bacterium
CCGTACCCGGCGTTGTCTTCGCCGAAGTACCGCAGGGAATAGCTGTTGAGGTGCCACTTGTGCGTCGGATCGCAAAACGAGCTGAAGTCGGTGTAGTGGGGGGTGACAATGAAGACCTCGCCGCCGGACTTCACGAGCCGGTGGAACTCCTCAATGGACTTGATGACGTCCGATAGATGCTCGATGACGTGGACCGCCTGCAGGCCGTCAAACGAGCTGTCGCGAAACGGATACGGAAAATGATCGAGTTCGACGAGCACGTCGGCGCGCGTCGAGGCATTACGGTCGATGCCGATCGAGCCGGCGAGCTTGTTGATTCCGCAGCCGACGTCTAGGATTCTCGGAGCCAACCGTCAATCCTACCGCGCGCCGCCACGGCCGCGCGGTAGTTCGAAGTATGCAATGCCCGTCAGTCGGCCTTGGTCACTGAGAATGACCTTTTTCTGCGAACCATCCGGTTTCGCGGAATAGACCGAACCGCCGAGATCCGTGAAGAACATCCGGCCGCCCTTGAGGTCGAGGGCGATGCCGATGCCCTCTTCGAGGCCATGCACCAGAACTTCCGGCCGGCGTGCTGACCGGGTCGCGATCCCGGGCTGCGGGTCGATCGAAGTCCGGTTCACCGTGTTGCCGTATGGCGGATCGCCGCGGTCAGTCCAGTAAATCTGGCGCTTGCCCAGGTCGAGATCGAGGTCAATCGGTTCCGGGAGTTTGTCGAATAGAATCTCAATGTCCGTGCGGCTCGCTGCTGTTTGTCCCTTGGGTATCGCGAGATTGGCCCGCCGAAGGCTACCGGTACCGGCGTTGTCGCCGCCTTTCTGCGTCCAATAGAGTTTGCTCTTCGCGACGTCGACCGCGATCCCGACGCACCAATTCCTTGCGTCCATGCGGTCTTCTTCGGTGCGTCCTGTCTCGATCAGAATTTCGACGCCGGTGCCGTCGGTGTTGGCCCGCATCACGCGCATCCCTTCGCGGTCTGACCAGTACAGCTTGCCCGCGACGAGCTTCAACTGCTTCGGAGTATGAGTGGAGCCTGGGGACGCAATCGTGGTGACGTTCTTTCCGTCGAGATCCATCCGTTCGATGGAGCCGTCGTTGCTCTTCACGCGGCCCATGTTCGTCCAGTAGATGTGTCCACGTGCGGCGTCCACGGCAACTCCATCGGCGGAGCGGCGCCCTTCTAGCAGGACTTTCAAGTCGGAGCCGTCGGTGTTCGCGGTGAGGATCCGCCCGGCCTTCAGATCCAGAAACACCAGGCGGCCGGTGGGCCCTTCGGCAGACTCGGCTGGCCAGCCAATTGTCAGTAGAATTGCGAGCGCGACCGCTATCCTCATTGCCCCCGATCGAGTCATCGGTCTCCTTCTTTCGCGCAGAATTTCGAGAACACTCTTCGCAAGTATGCACGATGCCTCGGACGCTTCCAAGTAAGCTATCGCGCCGATGCTACGCTGAAACGCAAATGCTGCGTCTCCTCTGGGTCGTCTTTGCAACCTGCCTCGCGCAGACGGTTCCGCCCTCGGACGAAGGCGACTTCATCGCGCGGGATTTCAAGTTCGGAACTGGCGAGACGCTGCCTGAACTACGGCTTCATTACACGACACTCGGGAAGCCCCACAAAGACGCGGCCGGCCGCACGATGAACGCGGTCCTGATTCTTCACGGCACCGGAGGTAGCGGACGCGGATTCCTCTCGGTGAATTTCGCTGGAGTCCTTTTCGGACCGGGCCAGATCCTGGACGCGTCGCGGTTCTTTATTGTTCTGCCGGACTGATCGAACTGTTGGCGGCTTCGGACCCGACCACCAGATCTGGAAACAAAGGCCACTAGCTACGGCCCTTAATACTAGAAGTCGTTTCGCACCAGGGAGAAACGGATCTTTCAAAGCTGGAGCCTTCAGAAGCGCGGTACAATGAAGAAAATCCCCACGATGTCCGCACTTGAGCGCACCGAATCCGTAAAACCCGACCTGTCTAAGCTGAGCGTTCGCCAGTTTGCCGAACGAATGCGCAGCGAGATGATTCCGCTGTCGAATTCCGTCTCCTACTTCTGCGCGTCGGTTCCGATGAGCAACGAAGACTTCAAGGAGTACGTCGAGGAACCGATCGCAGCGTTACCGCCTGGAATCGCTGCGGCGCTTCCGAAGATCCGCATCCTGCTGGTTCCGTACTTGGAGAAAGCAGGGAAGGCCAACGGAAAGGCTTCGGCTGACTACGTGTCGATGGAAAAGCCGTCGGAGCGGCGGTCGTCCCTCGATTCGGACTTGCGCCTCGAAGGGGAAGCGGTTCTGGTCTTTGCGTTGAAGGATCAGGAAATCGCCGAATATCACTACCGCCTATACCGGCGGCTGGCGGCCCTGCTCGCCGACCAATGGACCGAAGCCGTCCGCACGGCGTACGCCCGGCTGATCCGTGAGGAACTGACGGCCGACGCGCATGGCGAAGTCGACGACGCAAGCTGGTCCGCCAAACAGACTCTGCTGCGCCGCCAGAAGGCGTCCCGCACCAAAGAGAGTCCGGCGTACACAGCGTATTTGCGCCAGTCGTTCATCGACACGCTGACGCTCTACTTGCACGGCCTGTGCTGCGACATCGACGTCGAAACCGGTCCGCGCCAGTTGCCGAGCAGGTACTTGCGGAAACGCCTGGAGCTCCTGCGGGAGCTGTATCCTCCGGCTGAAGGCTACGCGCTGTTTCCTGAAGAGTTGAAATAACGGCTCATTAGTTTCAGTGGCCAACTAGCCTTCTGTTCGCAACCCTTACTTGTTTTGCGGGGACGTCCCCTCTTCCGGGGCGGAGTTTAGGGCCTAGGGCAAATCCGCGACTTGACCAGAAAAGCCTTGGCGCGCAGGCGGCCCAGCTTCAGGCGCCGAACGTCTTCCAGGTTGTTACGACTAACGCGTGAGTGACCATAGAAGCGCGGATCCCCCGTCCGGACCGGAACGCCAATCCGTAGAAGATCCCCGCAACCCCGGCAAGCACCGCGAACCGCCAGTTCGGAAACGCCCGGTACCATAGGTGAACGGAGCCGAACAGCGCCGACGCCGCGAGCAGGCCAGCCCACTCGTTGTGCAACCACTTACTCAGCCATTGCTGTAGAAGCCCTCGGAAAATGAACTCCTCGCTCAGCGCCACGACCCACAAAATGCCGAGGAATGTGCCGAACGCGATCAGCGAGGCCTTCCACCAGGGATGCGGCGGCCACCGCAAGGTCATGAATTTGAGCCACAACCCCAGTCCGGTCGCAAACGGTAGGAAAAGCACGTAGTATCCGGCTCCGACCGCCCAATCCCGCTTCGTCGGGAGAAATCCGAAGCCGACCCCCTTCACGCGCCGCAGGCACAAAAACGCGAACGCCGCCGTCCGGATCAGCATCAACTGGCCCAGGATTTCAAGGTGCAGCTTCGGAACCGGATCCGGATAGAGCCGGTCGAAGACCTTCGTCAGCATGACCGCTGTAAGCAGCAACAGAAACAACGCGTCGGTGATTCCTGCTGCGGGCAGAACCACGAACCAAAACGAAGCCACGAAAGTGCCTGCGGCGAGCCAGGCGAAATTCTGCCAGGATCGCTCTAAGCCTGCTAAAACAAAGGGCGCAAGAGCCGTGACCCAAAGGACGAATCCGAGCACGGCTGGCGGTCGCCGCTCAAGCCATGCGCGGACGTCGTCGCGTCCGAGGGCCACATAAAAGGCCGCTTCGAGCAGGAACGCAGGGAGCAGGCCCACGACGGTACCCCATGAAACGCCGATCTGCTGCGCATACAAGTAGGCTGCGACCGTGCCGACCGCCCATACCCCGAGCACGATCAGCAGATAGGGACGGAGGATGCGCATGAAGGCAGTTTTCATCGTAGCGCGACAGGCGGATTCCCAAGCGCCCAAGAGCACGGGCGCCCTCATTCCCGAGCCCGCGCTGGCTTCGTAACCTTTTGCTTGGTTAGCGGTACCCTCAATCGAAGCGTGAATTTACCAGA
>JBDTTK010000504.1:0-3966 GCA_039930685.1 Bryobacteraceae bacterium
AGGCTGGCCAGCGCGGCGAAGCGGTTGAAGAAGTGATCGTCCTGGCCGAACACGATCGATGGTCGGACGATGGTGGCGGAGGGCAGGACCTCGCGCACCGCGGCCTCGCCGGCGGCCTTGGTGCGTCCGTACTTCGAGTGGGCCTCGGCGCCCGCGCCCAGGGCGGAGATGTGGACGAAGCGGGTGACGCCGTGGGCCAGGGCGGATTCGGCGATATTGCGCGCGCCCATGACGTGCAGGCTCTGGAATTTCTGGCGGCCGCTCTCGATGACCACCGCCGCGGCGTTGATGCAGGCCTCGGCCCCTTCCAGGGCCCGGGCGATGGAGACCGGCATGCGGATGTTGTCCTTCGAATAGCCCTGCCAGACGCCCATCACGACAAATGGAGCAAGCACCGCCAGCAGCCACAGCTTGGCGGATCCCTTCATCTTTTCTTCCTTTTCCCAACGGAACAGCTTCACCGCCAGGAGGCTTGCGACCAAGGTGGTGGCCACCAGGGCGGCGACTGACGTCAGGTTGTCGAAGAATCCTTCCCTTCCGAGCAGGATGCTCTGCATGCCGGTGAACAGGTAGGTTGCGGGTAGGAATCCGCTGACGATCTGCACCCAGTTTGGAAGGATGCTCGCGGGGATCGTCGCGCCGGACAGCATGAGCATCGGAAAGTAGAGGAGCTGAACGATAATCTGGCTCTCTTGCATCGAATTGACGACCGCCGCGACCATCATGCCGATGGCCCGGAAGGCGATGACCCCGATCGAGAGAAACAGCAGCAGCGATCCGAGCCGCTCGGGAACCGCCATCCCGTACACGAAATGCGACAAAACCAGGACCGTCACGACCACCGGCATGTAATTGATCAGGCCGGTGATCAGCGATGAAACGATAATCGGACCGGCAGAGATAGGCGCCACTTTGAAGCGCCGCAGAATATTCTGTTCGCGGTCCATGACGGCGCGAATGCCGGCGCCAAAAAAGCCGGTGCCCAACACGCCGATCGTCATGACCATGTTGACCACCTGATTGATCGCCCCGCCCTGCTCGGCGTGATAGAGCTGCGCAAACATGAAGAAGAAAATCAGGGGGAAAAGGTAGTTGAAGAAAATCACGGTGCGGTCGCGAAAAGTCAGCCGCAGGTTCATCCGGATGTGGGCAATGTAGGCGTTCATGGCTGTCGATTTTCTAATCGCGGAGGCGCTTTCCGGTGAGTTCGATAAAGACGTCTTCGAGCGTGGGCTTGCGCAGATGGATGTCCACGAGTTCGAGCGATTGCTGGTCGATCCATTTCACGACGTCGACCAGCGTCCTGGCTGGACGCTGCGATTGCACGGTCAGTGAGGTGCCGTCCTCGCCGCGGGTCGCTTGGTCGGCCTCGGCGAATTCCGGGAGCGAATCCGGAATCGGCTTGGCCGTATGGACTTCGATGCGCGATGCGCCGAGCGTCTTCGCCTGAATCTCGCGCGGAGTTCCCATGGCAATGATTCGGCCCTCGTCGATGATCGCGATCAGGTCGCAGAGGCGTTCGGCCTCTTCGATGTAATGGGTCGTGAGAACGATGGTGCGGCGGGCGTTGCGCAACTCGCGAATCAGGGAGTGAATTTCCTGCCGGACTTGCGGGTCGAGTCCGGTCGTCGGTTCATCGAGGAAGACGAGTGCCGGGTCGTTGACCATGGCCAGCGCCAGCGCGACGCGTTGTTTCTGGCCCCCGGAGAGCGACGTGTAGGCCGCGTTCTTCTTTTCGCCGAGTTGGAGGCGGTCGAGCAGCCGGTCCTGATCGACGCTGCGCGTATAGAAGGCGCCGAACAGTTCGAGCGACTCGCGGACCGTGATCTTGTCGGGGAGATTGGTGTGCTGGAGGCAGACGCCGATCCGGTCCTTGAGGCGCTTCGTGTCGACGCCCGGATCGTAGCCCAGCACCTGCACCTTTCCGGACGTCCGCAGGCGCAGGCCTTCGAGAATCTCGACGGTGGTTGTCTTGCCTGCGCCGTTCGGACCAAGAAGGCCAAAGACGACTCCCTCGGGAACTTCAAAGTCAATGCCGCGCACGGCTTCGAAATCGCCGTAACTCTTGTGCAAGTCGCTTACAGCGATGGCGGTGTCGGTGCTCACCGTTACAGGGTAATGGATTCGATCGCGACGCCAAACCACGATCAGCCCGATGGTCGGCGCTTACCGGCGAATGGACGATCGCGACCGGTCAATGAATCGGCCTACTGTTTGGCGAGGACCGCGATCATGGCGCGGCAGAACGCGGGGAGATCCTCGGGCTTGCGAGAAGTTACGAGATTGCGGTCGACGACGACCTCGGCGTCCTCATAGAGCGCGCCGGCGTTGACCACGTCGTCCTTGATGGCGAAGAAGCAGGTGGCGCGGCGGCCCTTCAACATCGAAGACGAGCAAAGCACCCAGGGTCCATGACAAATGGATGCGACGAGTTTCCCGGCGGCGTCCATGTCGTGGACGAACTGCGTGGCGGCAGGGTACCGGCGAATGTAGTCGGGCGCGTATCCGCCGGGTGCAAGCACTCCGTCGAAGTCGGCGGCGCGGACTTCGCCATAGGCCTTGTCGCTTTTCGCCGGATAACCGAGTTTGCTGGTGTAGGCGCGTCCGGTCTCCGCGCCAACGAGATGGACGCTGGCGCCAGCTTCCTGCAGCCGGTAGTAGGGGTACCAGACCTCCATTTCCTGATACATGTTGTCGACGAGAATGGCGATGGTCTTGCCTTTGAGTTCCATTGCTTCCATTGTAGGTGGGTGGGTAACGCCGTCAGTAGATGCGCCCTACGTCAGTAAATGCCGGAGATCTCGCGCCGCCATTCTTCGCCAGGCTCTACTGCACGCGCCGCAGCGTGTACAGCGCCGGCTTCGGCGTATGCTCTTTGAGTTTTTTCCAATCGTCCTTCACGCTGATCAGCCGCCCAGTGATGTGATTCGACTTCTCGGACGCTAAGAACAAGGCCAGTTCGATCTGTTTCTCGGGCGAAGTGCCGCCGGTGAGTTGGATCTGGCGGGCATCTTCCACTTCGCTGCCGCCGGCGCGATCTCCGGCGGAGATGATCTCGTCGGTCATGTTCGTATAGGTTCCGCTGGGAGACATGCAGTTGATCTGCACATTGTCGTTGATGATCTCCTCGGAAACCGATTCGACAAAGCGCGCGACGGCGGCCTTCGATGCGGCGTACGCGGAGAAATTGGGACGCGGGGTTGCAGCGCCGCCGCCGGCCAGCACGATGATCTTGCCCGAACGATGGCTGATCATGTCCGGAAGCACGGCGCGGCAGCAGTGCATAACGCCGATCAGGTTGGTCTGGATGGTCTCGGCCCAGGCCTTCGCTGGTGTTTCCGCGAAGCGTCCGATCGGACCTTGAATCGCCGCCGCGCAAACCAGGACTTGGACGCCGCTGTTGAAATGGACGCGCATGCGGTCCGCCGCCGCGGCCATCTGTTCATAGTCCGTGACGTCGGCGCGGACGCGCAACGAGTGCCCGCCCGCGTGCTCAATCTCGAGGTGGCATAAGTCCAGTTCAGCCTTGCTGCGCGCCAATAAACCCACGCGCGCGCCGCGCGCCGAAAACCCGATGGCGATGCGCTTCCCGATTCCGCGTCCTGCGCCCGTAACCAGGACGGTGACATTCTTGAGGCTGTGCAAGTGCGACCGAACCTCCCCCGTTAGGTTAGTACACGTGGGACCGAAAGGGGCCGAGCTCGGAGGCGCAGGCTACCGGGAAGCAATCGCGCGGAAACTTAACCGCGGCTCCACACTGCCTCGTTCGGTGTGTGGCGGACGCCGCATCCACGCCGGGTCGACGACGAAGGACGCCGCCTGCCGCAAGATGCTCACTCCAATCACGGCGCGCAGCGATCCGTAATCGCGGACGAGCGTCGCCTCCAGACCCTCGAGTGGCGGTAGTTCAAACACAATCCGATCGCCGAGGATATGATACGGCCAAGGCTGAATCAAGACCTCGGC
>JBDTTK010000505.1:0-3962 GCA_039930685.1 Bryobacteraceae bacterium
GGCATCGTCCGGGTAGCCGAAGCCGCCAGTGGCCAGCATGGCCGCCATGCCATGCTGATCGTGGGCTACACCGGCAACTTCTTTACCGTGAAGAACTCGTGGGGCGCCGATTGGGGCGACAACGGGTATTGCTACATTCCGAAAGCGGTACTGGCAGCGTCCGATCCGGAATTCGTGGCCATCCTGTACCCGGCTGGGACGAACGCGCCCCCAGGTCGTGCTTAGTTCTTGCGAACAGTCCGATTCTTCGGCTCAACGGCTCGGCGGAAAATCGCGATCCACTCTTCAATCTCGACGATTCGATCCTGACAGAATCCGCACGCCTCAATATGGGCGATTGCTGCGGGATCTGTCACTCTTCCGAACACGAATTCCTCGAGGTGGTCAACTCCGACAGTGCACGTCGGAGGACTGGAAGCGATCCGCATCGATCCATTTCAAGCTGTTCATTGTTATGAATCAATGGCGTCTTCTTGCCATCCCAAGGGCTCGGAAGGACAGGGCGGATCGATGATTTGCACGTTCATCTCCGTCCGCTCCAGAGTGCGCCGGTTCTTGCTTCCTGGAGGACGGCCTCTAGGTCCTTTGGGCTGCGGGAGTTCTGCGGGATCATCGACGCTCGGCAAGCGCTCAAGCACCATGATCGCATCAGAAACTCGCTTCAGCTCTTCGCGAAGGGATCTGAGAAGAATATTGACAGGGTTCAAGACTGCAGAAACTCCGAAGCGTAAGTCCTATTACGGAGCATCTCCAATCCGCGCGGATCGGTCAATAGCAAGAAGACGTTAAGCAGTTTGTGGGGTACCGACGCTGCGCATGCGAAGGTGGTACTGCGGACTAGTGCGAAACGGCTTGATTCTCGCTGACCGGGATGACGTGGCTCTGGAGGAGAAAGGTCTGGTAGGATCGCGCCACCGCATTGCGGAAGTACCAGACGCCATCGAGCTTCCGGGCGTCCGCATAGGCGTCACCCCGATATTCGACGTTCCAGGAAACGGCCGATTGCAGGTTGGCTTGAATAGCTTGGTCGCGGTTGCTCAGCATAGTTATCAGATCGGACAGCCGGGTCCTGTGCAATAGGCTTTCCGCGAAAAACTATACGGCGACCGCCTTATTTGGGCTACAAGACACACCTGAAGCCGGCTCGACCGGGATTATCATTGGATTCGATGGATTCGCGGATCGCGATCGGGTTCCGGGCGCACTCCGGTTGGGCAGCCGCGGTGGTCATCTCCGGACCCCCGTATCCGCCGCGCGTGCTCGGGCGAACGCGCGTCCAACTGGCGGAGCCGGGCGAAGGGCAGCCGTTCCACGCAGCCGAGCAGATGCCCTTCGACGAAGCCCAGGCCTACCTGCGCGAGCGCTCGAAATCGACTGACGCCATGGCTGAAGCGTCGTTCCAAGCCATCTTGCGGGATCTTGGCGAAAGGCCAACCGCTTGCGCGATTCTCGGCGCGTCCGGCCGGCCGCTGCCGGACTTGGCGCGGATTCTCAAATCGCATGCGCTGATCCACACGGCGGAAGGAGAATTCTTCCGGCAGGCTCTAAGGGAAACGGCGGCACGCCACCAGATCCCTGTCCGAACCATACCGGAGAAGTCGCTTGCGGCCCTTCAGCCTCAACGATTCATAGAGATCGCGAGCCTCGGACGGCTGCTGGGTCCCCCCTGGCAGATGGATCAAAAGCTCGCCGCCCTCGCGGCTTGGATCGCCCTCGACGGCTGAGAACGCCAATCGGGATTAGTTTCTCGGCCGGGCGGCGACAGCCTGAAACTCGGGGTTCGACTCCAGGCTCTTGAACGCAGGATCCCGCAGTGCTTCGGCGGGCAGAAACCGCGCCGGTATCATATTCAGCCACTCGATCGCGCGGGCCGCTTCCCCGGCCTGCGCCGCTGCCCTCGCCGCCGGAAGGCCCAAGTCACGCGGACCCAGTTCGCGATTTCCGCGGAGCTTGTCGAAATGGTTGGTCGCGTCCCGGAACCGCCGTGCCCCCAGCAGAGCCTCGCCGTAGGCCAGTTGCAGCCGGCTGTCCGACAGGTTCGCCGCGGCGAGCGGACCGTACAACCGGGCGGCTGTCTCATAGTCACCGGTCGACACCGCGCCCGCCGCGGCAGCCGCCGGAAGGCCCGCATGAAGCGCCGCCTGATAGTTCGCCGTCAGCGTCGTCTTGAGGAAACGCAGCGTTTGCGCGATCACTTCGCGCGATGTGTCGTCGTCATCGATCGCTTCAAATCCATGGTGCCCTCCCGGATGATTCAGGACCGTGAATGGAGCGTTCGATTTGAGCGCCGAAGCCGACAGCTCTTCGATGCCTCGATTGAGCCCCGGCCGGTCGAGACCCGCGCGCACCATCTGCACCGGAAGGTCCAGGCGCCACTTCGCGACCGGCCCGGTGCCGTAATAGAACACAGCCGACTTGATCGACGTGCGGCTCGGATCCTCCGCCATGGGCATTGACTTGAACACGTGGCCGGAACAAGCCCACAGCGAGATCAGGTCCGGATCCGCCTGCAGATCCGCAGCATGTGCCCGAAGGTACGCGACGATCGCATCGAAATCCTCCTCGATGCCTTCGCTATGCGTGTCCGGGTTGATCGCCACAAACCCATTCGCCGCCGCTAGGGATGCCCAGGATTTGTACTGCAGCCACTCTCGCTGCGAATCGCCGCCAAAGCCGTTCATGAAGATAACGACCGGAAGCCGCGCGCCGGAGGGCCGGTTCGCCGGGCGGTAGACGTCCATCACAAGGTCGGCGCCCTTCCACTTCGTGTAAGCAACGCTCTTCCGGACGTCGACCGCGGAAGCGGCGGGCAGCGGATAAACGAACTTCTCCGCGGCGCTGGCGCCGCTGGAGCATATTACCAACGCGAAGGCGGACGAAATCAAACCGAGTCGCAGCATGGACCCATAGACGAAGGCCTGCTCCCGCCGTTAGAAAAATTGTGGCGGAAGTGGACAGAAGCGCCGCCGCTCCCAGGCCTCTATTGCTCGTTGGGCCGTTTGGCGGATTTGTCTCCGTCGAGGAAGCGCCGGAACCAGTACTGCTGCCAGTTCAAGCTCTCAATCAAATGAGCAGGTTCACCGGTGCGGGTCAGGTTGTGATTCTCGCGCGGAAAGATCACAAACTCGGCGGTCACGCCGAAGTGCCGCAGCGCCCGGAACCACTGTTCGCCCTGTTCGAGCGGCGTCCGGTAGTCCTCCGCCGAGTGTAGGACCAGGGTCGGCGTCTTGACGTTCTTCGCATGCTTTAGCGGCGAGAACTCCCAATACAAGGGGAAATTCTGATACAGGTCGCCGCCGAAATCCCGATCGTGGCCGTAGGCGGCATCGCGCGTCCCTTCGTCGGAGATGAAGTTCGAAATGCAGCGCAACGTCGCCGCCGCCGCGAAGATCGTCGTGTGGCTGGTGATCCAGTTAGTCATAAATCCGCCGTAGCTGCCGCCGGTGACGCCGAGCTTCGCGCGGTCGATCCACGGATTTTTCGCCAGCACCGCCTCGACGCCCGTCATGATGTCCGTATAGGCCTTGCCGCCCCAGTTCTTGTCCACACCACGCTGGAACTTGACGCCGTAACCCAAAGAGCCGCGCGGATTGACGTAGTACACCGCCCAGCCCCTCGCGGCATAGCCCTGGAATTCGTGGTTGAATTCCGTGCCGTACATGCCCGCCGGGCCGCCATGGATGCTCAACACCATCGGATACTTCTTCCCGGCCTGCCAGCCGAGCGGCTTGACGAGAAAGCCGTCGATCTCGAGGCCATCGGACGCGCGATACGGAACCCGCTCTACGCTTGCCAACTCCAGGCCCTTCCACATCTCGGCGTTGAACGCCGTCAGCGGACGCCATTCGCCCGACGCACTCCGCGAGTACAGCTCATCGAAGTGCTCGAAGTCGTTGCAGACCGTGACGAACGCCGATCCGCGCGCCGAGTAGTCCCGGCAATGCTTCTTCGACGGCGACACT
>JBDTTK010000506.1:0-3954 GCA_039930685.1 Bryobacteraceae bacterium
AGCTTCATGTCACCGCGCCACAGCTCCATTTTCTGACCGGCAAACCTCTTGAGCAGCTGAGAAACGGTGCGACGGTCTCTTTCAATTTCCAGCTCTCACTATCGACGGATTCAAACCTCAAATTGCGCGACCGCGCGGTCGAGAGCTACGCCATAAGCTACGATTTATGGGAGGAGAAATTCTCCGTGCGATCGCTGCGGGCTGCGCGAAAGCCGCCTTCTCTTCTCTCGGCGACCGCGGCGGAACAATGGTGCATCGAGAACATTCCGGTGTCGCCGGGATCCATTTCCGCCGACGAACCGGTATGGGTTCGCCTCGAAGTCCGGGGCGGAGACGGGAAGGAGACGCCGATTTTCGGACCGAACAATATCGGCGCATCGGGAATCAGCCTCACGAGCCTGATCGAGATCTTCAGCAGACCGGTGGCGCCGAGGCAATTGCGGCTGGTCGCTGAAGCGGGTCCCCTGAAACTAAGCGATCTTCGGCGGAAGAATTGAACGGCAAGGCAGCGCGCAAGTGAATCGCCTACGCACCAAGCTGATTTTCATGTTCGTAGCGGCGACGATTGCGCCGCTGGCGTTGACGGTCTGGATCACCTTCGCGCTTCTCCGTCAGAGCCTCGACCTCGCTCCGCTGCGTGAACTGGATGAAGTCTCGAAGTCGCTCGAGAAGGTCGGCCGCGAATATTACCAGGATTCGCGCGACGCGCTCAAAGCGCAGGCAGACGCGGGGCGCGTGCGCGGGCAAACCTTTGCGGCGGGTTCGGACGCGCCCTCGGCGGTCGTCGAGTTCCGTGAAAGCACCGAATCGCAACGCTTCGTCCTCGGCGGCGAGAACGGCGACAGACTGGACTATCTGGTGCGCCGCGGGTCCGATGTCATCGTCTATTCGAGGCCGCTCGGCGCGCCGATGCGCGACGTCCAAAAGCAGTACACGCGGGCGCGCGGCGTGTTGGAATCCTCCCGCCAGCGCGACCTGCCGCGTGGGTTCAATTCGGCGTTTCTGCTGTTGGCAGGATCGCTTTGGGCGGCGTCACTTGCGGCGATGATTTACTTGGCTAACCGGCTAAGCCGTCCGGTGCGGCAGTTGACGCGCGGTCTGGCGGCGGTGGCCCAAGGCGACCTCTCGGCCCGGGTCGCCGATTCCGGCGCGAGCGACGAAGTGGCTGCGGCGGTGCGGGCGTTCAATCACATGGCGGACCAGTTGCAGCATGCGCGAGAGCGATTGATTCACGTTACGCGCCTCGCAAGCTGGCAGGCACTGGCGCGGAAGATGGCGCACGAAGTCAAGAACTCGCTGACGCCGATCCGGTTGACGATGGAAGAAATCGCCAGCCGCGGCGCGACGTTCGCGAGCACGCCGGGCGACAAGGCCTTTCTCGAACAGGCCGGACAGATCGTGGTCGACGAAGTAACCACGCTCGAGAGGCGGGTTCGTGCGTTCTCCGATTTCGCTTCCGAACCGCCGGTGATGCCGGACCGCATCGAGGTTAACGCGCTGGTCGAAGAGCGAGTCGCGCTGCTGCGGTCCGCGCATCCCGAGGTTGTCTATGAACTGCGGATGGCGGCGGAGCGTCCGGGGGCGACGGCGGATCCGGATTTGCTGAAGGGGATTCTGACAAACCTGCTGGAGAATGCGGCTCATGCGGCGCGGGCCGGAGGCGTCGTGCTTGCGGCGACGCGGATGCTGAACGGCAAGGCTTGCGTGGAGGTGCACGACTCGGGTCCGGGGCTGAGCGCGCAGGCCAGGTCCACTTTGTTCGAACCGACGATTTCTTTCAAGAAGGGCGGCATGGGATTGGGACTGTCCATTGCCAGACGGAGCGCATTGATGTGCGGCGGCGATCTAACCGTGATTGACGGTGAATTGGGCGGCGCGGCGTTCCGCATTTCCCTGCCCTTGGCACAGGAAGAGGCTGCCGCGCCGGAGATGAATGTCGCCGAGGAGCGTCCAGGAGCAAAGACCGCGAAGGCAGCGCGCATTGTCGCGACGATTGCCATGATGCTGGTGCTCGTGCCCTCAGCGAACGCGCAGACGACGGAGGAGAGCGGTCCGACATTCAAGGTAAAGGTGCCGCTGGTGGTTGCGCCGGCCATCGTCGTCGACAAGAAGGGCAAGTTGATCGATGGGCTGAAGGTCACGGACTTCCGGCTGCTGGACAACGGGGTTGAGCAGAAGATCACCGACGACGTCGCGTGGCAGCCCATTTCGTTGGTGGTCGCTGTCGAAACCAGTTCCAACCTCCGCTGGGCGGTCAATAAGATCTCACGGATCGGTTCGATGCTCGACGCGTTGGTCGCGGGCAAGGACGGCGACGCGGCAGTGATCAACTACAACGACGAGGTCCGGGTGGTGCAACCGTTCACGCACGATTTCAACAAGATTAATGCCGCACTCGAAATGACGAAACTCGGAGACAACAAGGCGCGGGTGTCCGATGCGGTAGCGAAGGCCGTAAGCCTTCTCGAAGAGCGCCCGGTCGAGCGCCGACGGGTGATCCTGATTATCGGCGAGACGCGCGACCGCGGCAGTGAAACCAAGTTGGAGGACGCCGCGCAGCGCGCGCAGGCCGCCAACATCATGGTCTATACGATCGCGGTGAATCACGCGGCGACCGCGTTTCAAGGATTCAAGACAAATCCCCAGGTCGAGGTCATGAAGTACGGCGGAAGCGCCGTGCCGCCCATGGACCTGCTGGCGCCATTCCGCGAGGCGTTTCGAGCGCTGCAAGGTCCGCGGGCGGATCCTTTTGAAGCGCTCGCACGGCTTACCGGCGGACGGCGCGAGGCATTTGCAAAACGCACGAGCCTCGAAGACGCAATCACGCGTATCGGAGAGGAGATCCACAGCCAGTACATGATTAGCTACACGCCGGCGCAGGGGACGCAGGGCTTTCACGAAATCCGTCTCGAGGTCGCGCGACCGGATGCGATTGTGCGGACGCGGGCCGGATATTGGTTAGGACAGTAACGATGGCAAAGCGAGTTCTGATTGTCGACGACGAGCCGAACATCGGCCGCTCACTCAAGTTGATTCTGGAGCGCGAGGGATATGGCGTGACGCTGTGCGGGTCGGTCGGCGAAGGCCGTGCCTATCCGCATCGCGCCGATGTGTACATGCTCGATGTACGGCTGCCGGACGGCAGCGGGATCGATCTATTGCGCGCCATGCGCGAAGCGGGCAACGACGCGCCGGTGGTCATGATCTCCGGTCACGGCACGATTGCGGACGCCGTCGAGGCGGTCCACGCGGGGGCGTTCGATTTTCTTGAGAAGCCGCTTAGCCGCGAGCGCGTGATCCTGGCGCTTGAACATGCGCTCGAGAACACGCAGTTGCGGGCCGAGAACGCCAGGCTGCGCGAGCAAGCCGGACCGGGTCCGAAGATGATCGGGTCCAGCCCGGCATTTCTGCGCGTGGTGGAGCAGGCGACGCTGGCGGCGCGGAGTGACGCGCGGGTGCTGCTGACCGGCGAATCGGGCACCGGCAAGGAGTTGCTGGCGGCGCGCATCCATGCTGAGAGCCCGTTCGCGGCCGGACCGTTCGTGAAGGTGAATTGCGCGGCGATTCCGACGGAGCTCATCGAGAGCGAATTGTTCGGCCATGAGAAGGGCGCGTTTACAGGCGCGTCCACGGCGCGGCGCGGCAAGTTCGAATTGGCGGATGGCGGGACGCTGTTCCTCGATGAGGTCGGCGATTTGCACGGTGCATCGCAGGCTAAGCTGTTGCGCGTCTTGCAGGAAGGCGAGTTCCATCGTGTCGGCGGCGAGCAACTGATTCGAGTCAGTGTACGGGTGGTGGCGGCGACGAATCGGGATTTGACCGAGATGGTCGCGCAGCAGAAGTTCCGCGAGGATCTGTATTACCGGCTGTGCGTGGTGCCGATTCGGGTTCCCGGATTGCGTGAGAGGCCCGAAGACGTGAAGGCGTTGTCGGAATATTTTCTGGCCGACTTCT
>JBDTTK010000507.1:0-3949 GCA_039930685.1 Bryobacteraceae bacterium
GCGTATTCAGCATGCTTGCCTGCTGCCCGCTGCCTGAATTTCCAAACAACCGGGCGGCCATCTCGGAGAAGGGCGCCGTCTGGTCCGACCGAAACGCCGCCGATAAGCCGTCCGCGAGCGCGCCTTGCGGGAGCATGTGCGCAATGTTGTCGAAGCCCTCTTCGGCTCCGTCGTGATTCTGCTGGCCGCCCAACTGTCCGACCAGGCCGCCTAACGCTTCCATCCAACTCATATCGAAGGTCTCCTTCTCAAAAATCTAGTGGTCTTGCGGTCTTCCGCGCCGGTCTGCTTCCGAATGTGTTTGGCGACGCGCTGCCGGATATCCCGCAGCGTTTGGGCTACGCCTTCGATCTCTTTCGCCGAAACCCCCAGATCGAACTCGGCTAAGGCGACCGCCTCCGATCCTAGCAGGGCATCGGTCCGCTTCTTTCCATCCAGCGTGAGGCGGACGAGCATAGACCGCTGATGCGTGGGATTCGCGACGCGCTTCAAAATTCCTTGCTTCTCGAGCGCGTTCACGGCAACCTGGACGTGCTGCCTCGAAACGCCGCGCGCCCGCGCCAGGTCCGGTACGGTCTGCGGACCGTCGCGATCGATTCCGAAAAGCAGGGACCGCTCCATCTCGCCCTCTTCGTGAAGGTCCCCGGACCAGTTCCTTAGACGGTGGAACAACAGTGCGTTCTCGGCGGAGAGACTCTGAAATGCGCGTACGGCCTTTGGCTTCACTGTGGCCCCCTCGATCGCCTTTCCCATCCCGGCTTGAACAGCGGAAGGAAGTTCTCCTGACTGTACGGATGCTTGGCGATCTCGTCGAGATTGAGGTCGATCCCCAACCCCGGTTTGTCCGAGATCGGAATGTAGCCGTCAACGACCTCGACGTGATTCGTCAGCAAGTCCTTCTCCCACGGCTCGTTGAATTCATCGAAGATCTCGTGGATGTAGAAATTTGGAATCGACGCGTTCAATTGTACGCAGGCGGCAGAGCAAACCGGGCCCTGCGCGCTGTGCGGGGCGATCCGGCCATAGTGCGCGTCCACCATGTCAGCGATCTTGCGCGTCGCGAACAGGCCGCCGAGGTTGAGTGGCTCCGGTTGATAGATGCTCACGACGTCGTATTTCAACAGATCGGCGAACTGCTGTTTGGTGTAGAAGCTTTCTCCGGTGGCGATCGGCACCGGACTGCGCCGAGCCACTTCGACCATCGCCCCAACCAGCGTATGCGCAACCGGTTCTTCAAACCAGGCCGGCCGCAGTGGAGCCATCGCGTTTGCGAACTCGACGGCGGTGGCCACATCGAACCGGCTATGGCCCTCGATCAGGAGATCGACATTGTCCCCGACGGCCTCCCGCACGGCCCGGATGATGTCGAGGCTCAAGTCGAATTCCTTGCGGACCATCATGCGCCAATTGCTTCCAAACGGGTCGAACTTGAGGGCTGTGTAGCCTCGCGCAGCGACGAGCTTTGCCTTCTCCGCAAAACTGTCCGTGGTGCGAGGGCCGCGGTACCAGCCGTTTGCGTAAGCCCGGAGCTTGTCGTGGCAGCGTCCGCCCCACAGATTGTAGATCGGCTGATTACACGTTTTGCCGATGATGTCCCAGCAGGCGATCTCCACGGCCGCGACCGCGGCCAGATGAATGTGGGCGCCATCCGCGTACACATCGCGGATCATCTTCTGCGAGAGGATCTCGATTTGAAACGGGTCCATGCCCATGACCAGCGGCGTCAGTTCATGGATCGCGGCCTCCACTGTGCGTCCAAAACCATTGACAGTGCCTTCGCCGACGCCATGAACTCCTTCGTCGGTGTGAACGACCGCGAATAGCCAATTCTTCCAGGGATTACCGGCGATGTAAGTTTCTATGGCTGTAATCTTCACAGCGTCATTTTACTGATGTCGCGAGTGGAGCGGGTTACTGGGGTACTTCAAAGCGCTGTTCCATAGAGAAATTCTCGCCGAGATACACGCGCTTGACGTCCGGATCGTTGCCGAGGGCCTCCGGAGATCCCGCCCGGAAAATACGCCCGCCATTGATGATGTAGGCGCGATCCGTCACGGCGAGAGTTTCGCGCACATTATGGTCTGTGACCAGAATGCCGATGCCGGAGTTCTTGAGCTCGAAGATGATCTTCTGGAGTTCGAGCACCTGCAGCGGGTCGATACCGGAGAACGGTTCATCAAGGAGAAGGAAGCTGGGCTCGATCACAAGGGAGCGGGCGATCTCGACGCGGCGGCGTTCGCCGCCGGACAGCATGTAGCCTTTGCTATGCCGGACCTGCTCCAGACCCAGTTGGCCGATCAGGCGGTTCATCCGTTCGCGCCGTTCGCGGCGGCCGAGCGACAGCGTCTCCAGGATCGCCATGAGGTTGTCTTCCACCGTTAACTTGCGAAAGACCGAAGCCTCCTGGGGAAGATAACTGACTCCGCGTCTTGCGCGCTGGTACATCGGAAGATCGGTGATGTCGTCGTCATCGAGGAGAATGCGACCCGAATCCGGCGCGATAAGGCCGACGATCATGTAGAACGACGTCGTCTTGCCCGCGCCGTTCGGACCCAACAATCCGACGACTTCTCCCTCTTTCACGGAAACCGAAACGTTATCCACGACCTTGCGCCCGCGATACGACTTCGTGATTTCGTTGGTCCTCAGAATACGCATGGGGATTACTTGCGGCGGATGGTGCTTTGGGCAGGCGCGCTCTCGACGCCGTTGACCAAGAGCCTATCATCGTTGGAAAACCAGGTCAATTGCTTGCCTTTCGTCGTTCCTTTCAGACTGTCGACCAGTGTCGGTTGACCGCCTTCGAGGATGACTTTTTCCTCACCGGCGTAGTACTCGGCATGTTCACTGGTGCCGACCCGCTTTCGCTTTTCGACCGTCTGCAGAATCTCGACTTTTCCGTCGGCGATGGCCTTATCGAGCGAGGTGTCGTCGTCCGACTCGTCGTCCTTGTCTTTGAGGAAAGCCTTGATTTCTTTCGCCGTCACCTGAAGCCCAGGACGGGTTAGCACCACCCCGCCGGTGTAGTGAGCGACACGATCTTCGTCCGAGTAGCGCATGTCGGGCGCCTTGACGATCGTGAAGACGGCCGGCTGCGGACCGGTTTTCGCAGCCGCTCTCTTTTTGCTTTGCTTCTTTGAATCCGCCTTCTTCGATTCCTTCTTGGCGCCGGGCTTCGACGGGTCGTCCGTTTTTGCCTTGTCGACAAATTGGCTGGTTACGTTGCCGTGCGCCTCGAGGACTTCGTTTTCGCGGTCGATGTCGATGCGGTCACCCTGGATGCGATTGGCACCCTGCCAGGCGACCGCGTCTCCCTCATAATGGAGCTTCTGATTGTTGTCGGTTGACGTCATCTTCCTGGCGCGAGCCTGCATCGGCTCTTCCGCCGATAGCATCGCGGAAGAATTGTTCTTCTTGTCGGGAAGGCGCGTCGACTGCACGTGGCCGTCGGCCACGAAATCGTTGGTCTTCTGATTAATCTGAATGCGGTCCGCGACGGCGGATCCAGTTGGATCCGACACGCGCGCCGCGCCGTCGAGCGTCATCAATTCCTTCTGTTGATCGAGGACTCCCTTATTCGCCTGCGCCTTACGCGGACCCTCTTCGTACCGGAAATCCAGGCTCTGCTCCAGTTTCGTCATCTGCGACGTCTTTGGATCGAACACCGCGAGCAGGTTCTTGCTCGAGGTCAGCACTGGTGGATTCGGCGGCGCCGGCTGTCCCGGCTTCGGAGGCTTGGGCGGATTGTCGGTGCGTGTCGACACGTTCGTCGACTTGAAACTCTCAATCTGGTTCTCCGCGCCGTACGTAATCCAAACTTTGTCGCCGTTCATCGTCCGCTTGGGCAGCCCGGGACGATTGGGCGTGAATTCCACGACCGCCGCCGATTGCGTTTCGACGGTTTCAATTTCTTCCCCGCCATCGCGCATTTTTAGAGAGACAACCTCGC
>JBDTTK010000508.1:0-3944 GCA_039930685.1 Bryobacteraceae bacterium
AACAATTTGGCGGTTCGGCTGGTGATCGCCATGTCATCCGGACCCAGGCTGTCAGTTCACGGATCCATTGATAACGCTGTCCCATTTGTCCGCCGCACGTGTCGAACAGGCCCGTCAGGTGATCGCTGCAGAAGCCATGGCCAAGAGCTGACACCAGAAACGCATTGGCGGGTCCGCGCCTTTGGGGGAAATATCATGTCACCAGTGCCTTCGGTTCGCCCTGAGAGGTGCTCGAAGGCGTCGTTGTGCCGCTAATGGTCTTTGGCTATATCCGCGTCGTGGATCTCACGGGATTTGACACGAAAGCGTCCGTCGTCCACGGCCGTCTCGTGGACGCCCTCGAACGCGGCCCGGTCGAGGCGCAGCAGGTAATGGAAGAAAACCTCCGCAAGTCACTCGATAATTACCTGGCCCATTCCCTTTAAAGAAACTCTGAGGATCAGGCTTCCGGCAATGCTTGCCGATCGGCGACGCGCTTCTGCCAGCTTTCTATCCTCTTGCGCAACCGCCTGATCCGTGGCTTAGATTCGGGCCCGTAGTATAAATTCTCGCCTTCCAGCGGATCGTTGGAGGGTTCGAACAACAGACAATTGTCGGCATCGTACAGGGCCAACTTGGATCCGCCCGGTGAAATCACCGTGCGGCCGTTCTGACCATTCGGTGGTGTGTGCCACTCGATATAGACGTGGTCATCGCGCAGGGCGCCGCCTTTGATCATTGGAAGCAAGCTTTCTCCCGGTAGCGATTCTGGTACCTTCTTGCCAAGCAACTCCATCAGGGTTGGAACGATTCCGAGCACACGGATCAGCGCGCCTGGACCGCATCGACTTCGGCGGGGACCGCGACATGCACGCCGAGGACAACGCGGTGTGTTCCGCCGTCGTCGACAAGCGTCACGTATCGCTCGGGGGCAGGCCGGCCGTCGACCTGCAGGGGGCCGGGAGACTCGCGCCGCTCGACCACGATCTCATAGGTTGTCGATCGATAGCGGTAGGTGAGCGAGAATCCGGGCCAGTCGTCGGGCATTGCGGGCTCGAGGGTGAGTCGATCTCCGGCGAGACGGAAGCCGAGCACGTCTTCAATCCAAACCCGATACATCCAGGCGGCGGAACCCGTGTACCAACTCCAGCCGCACTGTCCCACGTGCTCCGCCGATGAGTAAATATCCGCGGCGATGACATAAGGCTCACCGCGATAGGCTTCCATCTTGGCCGTGTCGCTGGTCCGTTCCACGGGATTGATCATTTCGAGCAGCCGGACTGCGGAGTTTCCGTCTCCGAGCCGGGCGCAGGCGAGGGCGAGCCACAGCGCCGCGTGCGTGTATTGCCCGCCATTCTCGCGGACGCCTGGCGGATAGCCCATGATGTAGCCGGGATTCGGCGTCGAGCGATCGAAGGGCGGCGTGAACAGCAGGATCAGGCGCTCCTGATCGAGGACTAGTTCGCGAAGCGCAGCCTCGACGCCGGCTCGGGCGCGATCGCGGCGCGCCGCACCAGAGATCACGGCCCAGGATTGCGGAATGGAGTCGATGCGCGCTTCGGCGTTCTGCGAAGAACCGAGCTTCGATCCATCGTCGAAGTATCCCCGCAAATACCAGTCGCCGTCCCAGCCGTCGCGCTCCATCGCCGCGGCGAGGTCCGCCGCGCGCGCCTTCCACGCTCCGCCCGCCGAAATTCCGTGGCGGACGAGCATCTGGTCAAACGAGGTCGAGACGGAACATAGGAACCACGCAAGCCAGGTGCTTTCTCCGCGCCCATCGGCGCCGACGAGGTTCATTCCGTCGTTCCAGTCGCCGTTTCCGAACAGGGGAAGGAGATGCGGCCCCAGCTGCCAGGCGTATTCGAGCGCGCGCCGGCAGTGTTCGAGCAGCGAAGCGTATTCGCCGGCGGCGACAGGGACGAAGAGCTTTTCATGCTCGCCGGGTTCAAGCGTAGGCCCGTCCAGGAAGGGAACCGATTCCTTCAGAATGGCCTCATCTCCGGTGATCTCGACATAGCGGGCCACCGCGTAGGGCAGCCATACCAGATCGTCCGAGCAGCGGGTGCGAACGCCATTTCCGGTTTCTGGATGCCACCAGTGCTGTACGTCGCCTTGCACGAACTGACGGGACGCCGACCTCAGCAAGTGGGCGCGCGTCAAATCCGGCGCGCAATAGATCAACGCCAGACAATCCTGTAGTTGATCGCGGAATCCGAACGCGCCGCCGGACTGATAGATCGCTGAGCGCGCCCAGAACCGGCAGCTCAAGGACTGATACAGCAACCAACGGTTCACCAGGAGGTTGTTCGAAAGCACCGGCGTGTTGACCTGCAAGACCGAGAGGCGCTGATCCCACCAGCGCCGTGTGTCGGCGAGCGTGGATTCCGCGGCGTGGGCGTCGCCGTAGCGATCCACGATGGCACGGGCTTGTTCGATCGAGTCGGCTTCGCCCAACAGAAACAGAACTACTGTCTCCGCACCCGGTTCAAGAGACAGCTCAACCTGCAGCACGGAAGCGGGATCCAGTCCGGCGCCCGCACGATTGTCGAGGTGCTCCCGATGAAGCGCGGCGGGGTCCGCGACCGAACCGCTTTTCCCAAGGAAGGTGCCCCGATCGCCGGAATACGAAGAGGCCCGGGGGCGGGAGGCCGCAAACGCCACGCGGTCGCCATAGGCGCTGTTCCAGGAATTTCGGGCGACAATGGCGCCGCCGATGGCGTCCCATTCGGTGCGGACATGAAGCTGCTGCTCTTCGCGATTTGTTCCCAGGACCCACTCCACGAAGTGAGTCGCTGTGAGCCGGCGCGGACGCGACGACTCGTTCCTGACCGTCAGGCGGCAGATCTTAACGGGATCGGCCGCGTCGAGGTCAACGGGAACGAAGACGGTGAGCTGTTGGGCGATGCCATGGCTGTTGTGCTCATAAAGCGTGTAGCCCTGTCCGTGGCGGGCGCGGTAAGCGTCGTTCTCGCGAATCGGGAGCGCGGTGGGCGTCCAGACTTCGCCGCTCTCCTCATCGCGGAGGTAAATCACTTCCGATTGCGGATCGCTGGTCGGATCGTTGTGCCAGGGACTGAGCCGATTTGCCTGACTGTTGCCGAACCAGGTAAACCCAAGTCCGGACTCGGTGACGACCGTGCCGAAGGACTCACTGGCCATCACGTTTGCCCAGGGCGCGGGCGTCCGGCTACCGGGTTTCAGGTAGATGGCGTACTCGCGGCCGTCCGCGGTAAAGCCACCGAGGCCATTGAAATAGGGCAGTTCGAGGAAAGGAAGCGGAGAAGACGGCTCTTCCGAAGTGACGGTGGGCACCAGGTCCGGCGGCTGCGGGATATCCGCCGGAGGGACCAGTTGATTGCGAAGGGGTCCTCGACTGCCGCTGAGTACCACGCTCGATGCGGCCAGGATCAGGTTCCTTTCGGGCTCGGGGATGGCGTTCCAGTCGAGCAGGAAGACGCCGCCGGTCGGGCCGACCGTAGCGTGAAGCGAGTGCGTCTCGACGAGCTGCCGCAGGCGGAATTGAAGGGGGCGCTCGTAACCCGAGGGTTCCTGGTTGAGAATCACGAGGTCGGCACGGTAGCCACGGAGGCCCCAGTACGTGTGCGCAAGCAGCAGTTCGCGGACGGTTCGCAGTCCCCGGGCGTCCGCGATAGTCATCGAGAGAATCGGGAGATCGCCTGAAATTCCATGTGCCCAGAGCTGCGGTTGGGCAAGGCGATTGCGCGCAATACGCTCCGCGGGGCGCAGAACAGCATCTGGATACAAGATATGGCCGAGCAGATCCTGGAACCTGCCCGCAATCTGCTCGGTGATGCCGAGATAGCGGAACTGCAATTGGGAGCGGGTCCAGGCCATTTCAAAGGCACGGGCCACGGCCTCGGGCCGCGCATAGGCCGCAATCAAGACGTTGAGCGCTTCGCGCGAGGCGGCGGCCATGGTCATGAAGGATATTTCGACGCGATCAC
>JBDTTK010000509.1:0-3941 GCA_039930685.1 Bryobacteraceae bacterium
GAGATTCTGGTTCTCGCTGCCGAGTCCGTAGACGACCCACGAACCCATTGAAGGACGCGTGAACGTGTTGGAGCCGGTGTGGAGCTGGAGGCTCGCGCCGCCATGCGCGACGCTGTCGCCGACCACGCTCTTGAGCATGCAAATGTCATCGACGCATTCGGCGACGTTCGGAAACAAGCTGCTGACCCAGAGTCCGCTTTGGCCGTGCTGCTTGAATTCCCACGGCGACTTCATCAGGTTGCCGGTGTTGCCTTCGGCAAACGTCAAAGGGCGCTTGAAGGGGAGCGGCTTGTCGTTGTATTCGGCGAGTTTGGGCTTGTAATCGAAGGTATCTATGCTGGATGGTCCGCCGTGCATGAAGAGAAAGATGACGCGCTTGGCCTTTGCCGGATAGGGCGCTTTCTTCGGTGCGAGCGGGTTGGAATTTGCTGCCGTCGTGGCGGCGTTCGCCATCATTGAGGTCAGACCCAGAGATCCGAAACCGCAGGCGGTGTAGCGCAGCAATCCGCGCCGGGAAACGCGATGGTCAGGGGAGGATCCGCGATTAGTCGACATAGATAAACTCGTTCGATGCAAGCAAGACGCGGGCGAAGCTCTTGAAGCCGCGCTTCGCGATGTATTCGTTGGCTTCGGCGATTTCTTCACCGGTAGCATGACGCCCGAGCACTCTGAGATACAGGTGCGCAACGTCCGGAACCTCTTTCGACAACGTTACGGCGCGCTGTTCGACGAAAGGTGCGTTCATCATGAAGAGGGCTTGCGGCGCCACGTTCGTATGGTCGCGGCCTTCGCAGGTTGTTGTCGCATCGCCGAAGTCGAAGAGGTTGAGCAGCGTCGGGAGATTGGAGCGCCGAAGCGGGAGATAGACGGTCCGGCGTTTGGTCGTGTTGGGATTGATGCTCAGGCGCTTGGAGTCGTTCTCGCCGTCGGTTCCCGTTCCGGATTGCAGCGTTCCGCCCATGGTGAGGTCCAGCGAACCGTCCATGGCGAGCATCGCGTCGCGGATTTCTTCCACGTCGAGACGCTGGCGTGAGAAATGCGACAGGAGTTTATTCTCCGGATCCTCTTCCGCCTTTTCTCTCGTCGTGTCGCTCGATTGTTGATACGTCGCCGTGAGCATCATCGCGCGGTGCATGGCTTTGATGCTCCATCCGCCGGCGATGAACTGAGACGCGAGGTAGTCGAGAAGTTCGGGATGGGTGGGACGCGATCCGAGGATGCCGTAGTTGCTCGGCGTGCGGACGAGTCCTTCGCCGAAATGGCCCTGCCAGATGCGGTTTACCATCACGCGCGCGGTGAGCGGGTTCTTCGGGCTCGCAATCCATTTCGCGAATTCGAGGCGGCCGCTGCCCGGACCGAATTCCGGCTGCGGGTTGGCGGCTGTCAGCACTTCAGGGACGGCGGCGGTCACAGGGTCGCCGGGGCTGCCGGCGTCCCCGCGGACGAACACCCGCTGTTTTACCGGCTCGCCTTCGGTGACCGCACAAGCCATCGGAGGTTCCGGTGGCGAGGCTTCTCGGAGAGTCGCCATTTGCGCCGTCAACTGCTTGACGGAGTCCGGCTCAGGCCACTTCTCGGGAAGCGAAAACGGTGCTGCTCTGTCGAGAAGTACAGCGCGCAGAAACATGACCTCGCCGTCCTTAAGGCCGGGCCGCGAGGGAATTGGAAGATCTTTGGCGCGAGCCTCGTCTGACTTTGTCTTCCATTCAGCGACGCGGCGATCCCATTCGGCAGCTTCTTTGTCAAAGCGCTGCTGAAACGAGTCGGCGACCTCCTTATAGGTTTGCGGTGTTGCTTTGAACCAAGCGTCGATCAAAGGCCGCGGATCGCGGTCCGGCTTAAGGAATTTCTGCCAGCGCGCCAGAACGCCCGCGTCCAGTCCGTCGCTTTTTCCCTCGAAGACAGCGCGCATGTAGATTGCGACTTGAGAACGCAACGGGGCGGCGAAGCGCGCGGCTTCGTCGTACATCCGCATCTCGATTTCGCGGCGGACCTTGAGGATCTTTGCCTGATGAGCCTGGTAGATCTTCACTTCAGCGGATGGAGCGGTCGGCGCGTAGTAGATTTCGGAAACGCCGGTGGTGCCAATTTTGCTGAACGATTTCGAATTCGCGAAGATGGCGGCGAGCGAGTAATAATCTTTGGTCGCGATGGGATCGAACTTGTGGTCATGACAGCGGGAACAGGCTACGGTGAGTCCGAGGAGGCCGCGCGTGGTGGTGTCGATCTGCTCGTCGATGAAGTCGTAAAGCATCTTCACTTTGTCCTGCTCGGCGATCAGGCGCGGTCCGATGGAGAGGAAGCCGGTGGCGACAATGCCGTCTTCGTTGACTTCCTTGCCGGCCGGAGGCGGAAGCAAATCGCCGGCGACTTGTTCCATCACGAAGCGGTCGTACGGCAGATCGCGATTGAAGGCCGCAATCACGTAGTCGCGGTAGCGCCACGCGTAGGGATAGCGATGATCTTCGTCCGCGCCGGTCGAGTCGGCGTACCGGGCGACGTCAAGCCAGTGGCGGCCCCACCGCTCGCCGTAGCGAGGCGAGGCGAGAAGGCGGTCGACGACTTTCTCGAACGCTCGCGGAGACTGGTCGGCGAGAAAGGCCTTGATCTCATCCGGAGTCGGCGGAAGGCCGATCAGATCGTAGGTCGCGCGACGTAACAGAGCTTCTTTTGAAACGGGCGCGGCGGGCTTCAATCCTTTGGCTTCCATTTTCGAAAGCACGAAGCGATCGATTGCGGAGCGGGCCCAGACGGCGTCCTGTGGAGTAGGCGGGGCGGGGTTCTGGATTGGACGGAACGACCAGAAGTTGCGCTGACGCTCGGAATACTTAGGCTTTGGCGCGTCCGCGCCGAAGGCAATGACAGCGGTTATTCCGAGCAACAACAGGCGTCGCATAGCAGTTGACCCAGAATATCGTAACGGGATGCCCGCCGCCGCCGTGGTGTCCTACATTAGAAGGACTCCGATGCGCATTCCTACTTTGCTTCCGCTGCTCGTCTCCGTATTGGCCGCGCCGTTCAGCTTGGCGTTTTGCGCCGACGCGAGGTTTGAGATTTCCTTTTCGGACACAGTCCGTCCGACGCCCGTTACCGGGCGAGTCTACATCATGATTTCGCGCACGAACCAGCGTGAGCCGCGGCTACAGGTGGGCCGGACAGGCATTCCGTTTTTCGGACGGGACGTAGAGAAGCTGATGCCTGGTCAGACCGCCATCATCGATGCGACCGATCTTGGATCGCCCGTCGCGAGCATCACCGACATTCCGGCCGGCGAGTATTTCGTCCAGGCGTTCGTCAACGTGTATTCGGAATTTCGCCGCGCGGATGGCCATGTCGTTTGGATGCACGACGACCAGTGGGAGGGCCAGCAGTGGAACCGCTCGCCAGGAAACCTGTATAGCAAGCCGGCACTAATGACCGTCGACGGGTCGAAGGGCTTTGCGATCCGCATTCAATGCGATCAGGTGGTGAAGCCGGTGGAAATTCCGAAGGATACCGAATGGGTGAAGCGCTTCAAGATCCAGAGTCCGCTGCTGACGAAGTTTTGGGGGCGTCCGGTTTACCTGGGAGCGACGGTTCTGCTGCCGCGCGACTATGCGACTTCGACGACGTCCTATCCGGTGCTCTATCAGCAAGGCCATTATTCGCTGGCGGCTCCGTTGGGGTTCCAGGTAGGGGAGGCAGGGAAGGCCCTCTACGCCGAGTGGATCAAAGACGAATTTCCGCGCATGATCGCCGTGACGCTGCAGCATCCGGCGCCGTACTTCGACGATTCGTATGCCGTAAATTCGGTGAACCTCGGCCCGTACGGAGACGCGATCCTGCAAGAACTGATTCCGGAAATCGAGAAGCGGTTCCGCGTGATCCGGCAGCCGTGGGCGAGATTGCTTGCGGGTGGATCGACGGGTGGATGGGAAGCGCTGGCGCTGCAGATCTTCCAT
>JBDTTK010000510.1:0-3936 GCA_039930685.1 Bryobacteraceae bacterium
TCTTCACCGCGTGGCACGACAATACGTCGTCGAATCCCAACAACCCGGATCCGAAGGCGTGGGTCAAAGGCGGCGCACAAAGCTGGGACGAGATGATGGCCGGGTTCATGGACGTCGCCTTCGACCCCGCCATCGCGAAGCCCGACTTCTTCCGTGACGCGCCCGCACCTGCCGCCTCGGGCGCTGCCGGCCGCAAGTAGCCCTTCCATGAAAACTGCTGCTCTCCTGTTGGCTGCCACAATCGCAGTGAGCCTGAACGCATCCGCGCAATTGATGCCGCCGAACGCATCAGGCGTCAGCATGGGTCATTTGCACTTCCACAGTGACGACCCCGCCGCGCACGTGAAGTTCTGGACCGAAGTCCTCGGCGCGACGCCCGCGAAAGTCGGGCCTCTCGATGTCTACAAGCTCCCAGGCGTGCTGATCGCCATCACAAAAGCAACGCCTTCCGGCGGCATGCAGGACTCTACTGTCAAAGCCGTCGGATTCCGCGTCAAAAACTTGCCGTCCGTTCTATCGAAAGCAGCAGCGGCCGGATCGCCCGAGCCGCGTCACGCCTCCAAGGCACGCGCGACCCTCGTTGGCCCGGACGGAATTCAGATCGAACTCACTGCGGACCCCGCCGCCGATGCGCCCGTCGTCTTCGACCGCATCGAACTGACCTCGGCCACATCGGCCGAAATGCGCAAGTGGTACCAGGATGTCTTTGGAGCAACCCCCACCGCATCGCCCGGAGCGGCGCTACTGCCCGGAGCCCGCCTGGAGTTCTCGAATTCCTCGACCTCCTCCGCGACGAAAACGCGTGTACTCGATCACATTGGCTTTGAAGTACGGGACCTCAAGACCTTCACCGCGAACCTCGCTGCCCGAGGAATCAAGGTCGATTTGTCCTACCTCAAACTTCCCGACCTCGGCATCGCCATCGGCTTCGTGACCGACCCCTGGGGCACGTACATCGAACTCACCGAAGGCCTGAATCGGATCTAGCTTTTTGGAAAAGCACGGTTCGTCCGACGCATCCCATGCGGACCTCTTGCTCCATTCGGTTCTCTTGTCGAAACGCGCCGGACCTTTCTGAATCCCCATCACACGCTCCCAAAAAACTTGCCCATGACTTCTATCTGCACAGATTCCAGACGTTTACAACCGCTCGGATCGGCCTCGCGGGTTTCGCTCTACGAATAGATGAAACAAACTTTACAATCGCATTGCCGTCGACCTCGAACTGCGCATATCTTCACCCCAGTATTCGATCTGAGGGGTGGACCATGCCGTCAAAAGTGTCACATCGAATCGTATTCTGTCTCATCGCCGTGCTTCTCACGTCCGTTCCGGCGATTGCCCAACTCGTCACCGCCAGCATCGTCGGCACCGTCGTCGATGCCAGCGGAGCGATCATTCCGCAAGCTTCGGTCATCGTCGAAAACCAG
Organism: Bryobacteraceae bacterium; assembly: GCA_039930685.1. Classification (GTDB taxonomy): domain Bacteria; phylum Acidobacteriota; class Terriglobia; order Bryobacterales; family Bryobacteraceae; genus JBBQWZ01. The sequence goes on from JBDTTK010000510.1 coordinate 1,431, forward strand.
GGAACTGCAGCCACCGTGCGGCTGACCACGGACGCCAACGGTAACTACATCGCGCCCGTACTCCAAATCGGTACCTACCGGATCACCGTCTCGGCGCCTGGCTTCAAGACGCACATCAGCGAGAACATCACGCTCCGCGTATCGGACCGCGTACGGGTCGACGTTCCGCTCGAGACGGGAGTCATCTCGGAAAAAGTCACCGTTTCGAGCGAAGCGCCGCTCGTCGAAGCGGCTGCCACCACCTTGGGCGGCGTCGTCTCCACGCAGCAGGTCAGCGAGCTTCCCGTCAACGGACGCAGCCTGACGCAATATCTCGTGCTCGTTCCCGGCGTCATCTTCCTCGGACCGCAGCGCAGCATGAACGGCGCCAGCCAGGGACGCCTGTTCGAGAGCGGACTCAAATACCTCGTTGACGGCGGCGACTCCGGCCAGGTCGACTCCGACCTCGGTGACGGCGGCTACCAGTCCGGCGCCCGCATCTCGCGCGCCAGCGTCGACGCCATCGCCGAAGTCCGCGTGGTCGAAAGCGCCTACTCGGCAGAGTATGGCCAATCGGTCGGCGGCGTCATCAACTTCGTCACCAAGTCCGGCGGTAACAATGTCCACGGAAGCCTGTTCGAGTACTTCCGCAACCAGAAAATGGACGCCCGCAACTACTTCAACCCGGCGCCAGGATTCAAGCCGCCGTTCCGCCTGAACCAGTTCGGCGGAAGCCTCAGCGGCCCGATCGTGCGCGACCGCCTATTTTACTTTGTCAACTTCGAAGGCGTTCAGCAGCGGCTCGGCGTCCTGCAGAACGTGCTCGTGCCCACGGCCGCGTTCCGCAATACGCTGACGCCCTCCCTCCGTGCCGTCGCCGACCTCCTTCCGCTGCCGAACGGCGCCACGTCAGCCGATCCGCGTCTCGCCAGCTTCACGCGAGGCGTCTCGAATGCCCTCACAGAGAACACGGGTTCCGTGAAGGTCGACTATGCTTTGACTTCGAACGACCGGTTCACGATCCGCCACAACCACAACCAGTCGGACACGCTGCAGAACTTCGGTGTCGCCGCCGGCAACTTCCGCACGGTGCCCGCGCTTCTTTGGCTCACCAAACTCTCCTACACGAAGACCATCAGCGCGACGCTGCTGAACGAAGCCAGTTTCGCCGTGAACCGCTGGAATGCGAAGGATCCGCCTTCGGACGACCCCGCCGTGCGCGCCTTCCCCCGCGTTCCGACTCTCGGAAGCGGTTCGGCGGGCGTCGGCGGGACGATCTTCGACCTCGTCGTGAACAACACCTCGTTCACCTGGCTCGACACGCTCTCCTGGGTCAAGGGCAAGCACCAGATGAAGTTCGGAGCGCAGATCGTCCGCAACCGCGACAACAAGGCGTCGCTCCGTCAGGTGACGATTACCTACCAGACGCTCGACCAGCTCGCGGCGAACGCGCCGTTCGCAATTTCCGCCGGCGGCAACCCGCGCGTCGGAATGCGCAATACCTACTACAACTTCTTCGTGCAGGACGACATTCAGGTCAGCCGCAAACTGACCGTCAACGCCGGGCTCCGCTACCAGTACGACACCGTCCCGCGCGAGTCGCATGGCCGCATCGCCAACTTCAATCCGATCACCGGCAAGCTCGATCCTGTAGGCACCGACATCTTCGAGGCCCCCAAGAACAACTATGGCCCGCGCTTCGGTATCGCGTACTCGCCCTTCGAGTCGAAGAAGACCGTCTTTCGCGCCGGTTACGGGATCTTCCATTCCAGTCTGATTGCCGCGCAACCGCAGGCCCTGCCGGCGAACATCCCGGGTATCAGCCAGAGCGCCGTCGTGATTACAGGGCAGGGCATCCCGATCACCGGATTCCCGACCACCGACATCTCGAGCTTCGCCGGAGTCTCGTCCTACTGGTCGATGGATAAGAACTGGAAGACCGCGGCCACTCAAAGCTGGAACTTCAATATCCAACAGGCGTTCGGAAACTCGACGTCCCTTCAGGTCGGCTACATCGGCAATCACGCGACGCACCTGGTCCCGTATCGCAATATCAATGCCTTCGACCCCGCGCTCGGACGCCGTCCCTTCGCCGGAGTCTCCGACATCCAGCAATTCTGGGGCTGCTGTGATTCCAACTACAACGCCCTCCAAATCAGCGTTCGGCGTCGTTTTGCGAAAGGCCTGACCTTTAACGTGAACTACTCGTGGTCGCACAGCCTCGATCAGGGCGGGCTCACCTTCGGTCAACAAGCCCAGAACTTCAAGGACTACGTGAGCGAGTACGGCAACAGCGACTATGACGCGCGCCACAACCTCCAGTTCGATTACACCTACGAGATCCCCGGCCTCCCGGTGATCCCGAAAGTGATCGGCAGCGGGTGGCAGATCAACGGCATCACCGTATTGCGCAGCGGCCTGCCTGTAACGGTGTTCTGCGGCTGCGACTCCAACGGAAACGGGTTAGAGCGATCCGGCGCATACGGGTTGCCCCGAATGGTGATGCGCATGTCCCCCGTCTTCTCCG
>JBDTTK010000511.1:0-3927 GCA_039930685.1 Bryobacteraceae bacterium
GGCTCGATGTTGCGGGCTATGCGGATTCGAACGGCTATTTGGGAGACGAGCCGCGCCCCGACGCCTACCGCTATCGCGATTGGGTGATTCGCGCCTTTAACAACGATATGCCGTTCAACCGCTTCGTCATGGAGCAACTGGCCGGCGACCAGATGGTTTCCTGGAAATTCGGCCAGCCACTGACGCCGGATGCCCGCGAAAAGCTAATCGCCACGGGCTTTCTGCGGATGACGCCCGATGGAACCGACAATCAGGAGATCTACGAACTCGACAAGCAGTACGATGCGCTGCACGCTGTGACAGAGGTCAGCATCAAGGCGGTGATGGGCATGAATCTCAATTGCGCCCGCTGCCACGACCATAAGTTCGATCCGGTCCTACAAAAGGATTATTACCGGATGATGGCGATGTTCCGTCCCGTGTTCGATCCGGACGACACGTACCCGAAACCCAAGGCGCAGCGGCATTGGCTGCCGGCCAATATCGGATGGGGTGTGCTGGCGACGCGGTTTGTTCCGAACGCGACGCAGGAGGAAGTCGACAAGTACGTAGAGCTCTCGAAGGTGATGGACGCGAGCCGCAGGAAGAAGGGCGCCCAGTTCGCGAAGTTAATGGCAGGCGCTCGAGATCGCTGGCGAAGAGCTCAATACGAAAAGCTCGATGATCCAAACCGCAACGACCTGTTGGCCGCCATTTCTCTTCCCGATGCCGATCGGACGGAAGCTCAAAAGCAGCTGCTGAAGGCCTACGCCGACAAGTATCAGGTTGAAGACGACGATCTCGCGAAGGCGGACCCGATCGTCGCGAAAGCGCGCGCCGAGCAGGAAGCCGAGGCAGCCAAGGTCACCGAGGCCCGCCCGGAGATGATCCTTGGGGTATGGGATGTTTCTCCGAACGTCGAAACGCGGGTGCTGGCGCGAGGGAGCTACGAGAATCCCACGGAAATTGTCCAACCCGGCGTGCCGCTGATTCTCGACGATCCGAAAGACCCGTTTGTGCCCGCCAAGCCGGAGCCATCTTCCCCTAACTCCGGCCGGCGGCTTGCTTTCGCCAAGTGGCTGACGCGCCCGGATCATCCACTGACGGCCCGCGTGATCGTCAATCGGATTTGGCAGCATCACTTTGGAACCGGCATCGTAGCCACCCCCGACGACTTCGGCGCGCAGGGCGCGCGGCCCACGCATCCCGAACTGCTCGACTGGCTGGCGGTCCGTTTCGTGGAGCACGGTTGGAGTATTAAATGGCTCCAACGCGAAATCATGCGTTCGAGCGTCTACCGCCAATCGTCCGAGGCCGCCAAGGCCGGGCTCGAAGCGGACCAGCCCAACAAATTGCTCGGACGCTTTCCGGTCCAACGACTGGAGGCGGAAGCGGTCCGCGACTCGATTTTAAGCGTCAGCGGGCAACTCAATTTCACCCAGTACGGTGAACCGATCGCGCTCTGCATGTTGCCCGATGGCAGTTACTTTAGCGATCAGACGGGCCGCATCGACAACAAGATTGAAGGAACGACTCGCTTCTTCCCGCCGCCTTGTGTGACAAAGCCGCCTGCCAGCCTGCCGCCCGAGCGCAGCGCCTACCGCCGGAGCATCTATCTCCAGGCGCGCCGGACGTATGTCATCGGCTTCATGGCGGCGTTCGACGCGCCGTTGATGGAGACGAATGCGTCCACGAGATTCACCACGGCCGCGCCTCCGCAGGCGCTCTCGCTGTTGCACAATCCACTGATGCTCGATGCGGCCACGCATCTTGAGGCAAGGGCCGTCAAAGAGGCAGGACCCGATGAACGCGCGCAGCTCCGCCGCGCCATCGAACTCACCTATTCGCGGCCGGCCCGCGACGAGGAAATTGCGTTTGCGTTCCGCCGGATCAAGGCGCGCGCCGATTGGTCCGCCGGTTTCCGCCTGTTTTGCCAGGCGCTACTGGGCTCAAGCGAGTTGCTCTACATTGACTAGCACAAGGAATTTGCCATGAAGCTACCTGTTGTCGGATTGACCCGCCGCGAAGCACTCACCCGCAGCATGGGCGGACTAGGCAGCGTGGTCCTCAGTTGGATGATGCATCAGGAATCGTTGCAGGCTTCCGAACCGCGTTCCGTCTACGACCTGCTTCCGCGAGCGCCGCATTTCAAGGCGACTGCAAAGTCCGTGATCTTCCTGTTCATGCCCGGCGGTCCGAGCCAAATGGACCTGCTCGATCCGAAGCCGATCCTCAATAAATACGACGGTCAGGACAGCCCGATCAAGGTAGTATCTCGTTCCTTCGACGCGAAGCCGAAGCTGCTTGGATCTACGTTCAAGTTCCGCAAGCACGGGCAGTCCGGCCTCGAAGTCTCCGAACTTCTTCCAGGGCTGGCTTCCGTGATCGACGAAGTCGCGGTGATCCGGTCCGGCGTCACCGAGCGCGTGGATCACGACACAGCGACGTGCCATTTCCTGACCGGCCGCAACACCACAGGATTTCCCACCATCGGGGCATGGGCCGCGTACGGACTCGGCAGCGAAAACCAGAATCTACCCGCCTATATTGCTCTTCAAGAAGGCGGCCTTCGCAAGTTTTACCCGGGCTTCCTACCGTCCATTTACGGCGGAACGCTGATGGAGCCGGAGGGAATTCCTCTACCAGATCTCCAACGTCCCGAGGGTTGGTCTGTCGCCGATGAGCGTTCGCTAATCGACATGGTCAACGGCCTGAATCAGTTTGGCCGCGAACAGCATCCGGAACTATCGGAGTTGGACACGCGGATCGCCAACTATGAGCTGGCGGCGAGGATGCAGGTCGAGGCGATGAAAGCCATTGACGTGTCGAACGAGAGCGAGGCCACTAAGAAGATGTATGGCCTCGACGAACGCATTTCCAAATCTGCAGGAGAGCGTTGTCTCCTGGCGCGCCGCCTGGTCGAACGGGGCGTCCGATTCATCCAGCTCCAGTTGGGAGCATGGGACCACCACAGTAACCTCAACGCCGGACTGAAGAAGTGCTGCAACGAAACTGACAAGCCGATCGCGGGGCTGATTCAGGACCTGAAGCAGCGCGGTCTCTTAGATTCCACGCTCATTGTTTGGGGCGGCGAATTTGGACGGCTACCAACGGCGCAATTGAAAGACGGCCGCGACCATGACCCGCATGGCTTCACGGTGTGGATGGCCGGCGGCGGAATTCGAGGCGGCCAGGCGTACGGCGCCACCGACGAGTTCGGTTATGCAGCCGTGGAGAATCCGGTTTCGCACAGTGACATGCACGCCACTATCCTGCACCTGATGGGAATCGACGTCCGCAAACTCACCTACGATTACGATGGCCGGGTTGAAACGCTGATCGGCGTAAACCCTGCCCGAGTTGTCAAAGAATTGATCATCTGAGATCACCTTTCGCCCAGCGACATTAAATTTGTAAGTTACTCAAACAATGGGAAGCCAGGTACATCTGTGCCCTAAATTGCAAAAAGGAAGTTCTTTCGGTGGTATGCCAGATATCTGTTGACCGATGCGCGCCTCAGTGATAGATTGAAACTCACCGTAGGAGGGATTATGAGGGGTCGGAACCTAAGCCTCGTTTGCTTTTTTCTGATGGCCGCGAACGCCTTTGGGCAAGGTGGCAATGCAACCATCACCGGTACTGTGGTTGACGCCAGCGACGCGATCGTAGCTGGCGCACAGATCCGCGTCACCAACGTCCAAACCGGAGTCGTTAAAGCGACTCGCGTCACCAATTCCGGACTGTATGTCGTACCGGATGTCATACCGGGGACCTATAACGTCGAGATCAGCGCCGACGGATTTCAGGCTAAGCGCTTTACCGACGTCCGTTTAGCAGTTGGTCAGCAAGCCAAGATTGACGTCAAGCTCGAGGTCGGATCGTCGAAGCAGGTCGTCGACGTGGTTGGCACTGAGGTGCCGTTACTGCAGACCGTCGAAGCGAGTGTCG
>JBDTTK010000512.1:0-3925 GCA_039930685.1 Bryobacteraceae bacterium
TGGCGCTCTCGTCGACCGACGCCGCGCCCTCGATGACCTCGCCGTCCATCGGAATGAAGTCGCCCGCTTCGGCGAGGACGACGTCGCCTTTATGGAGGTGCGCGCCAGTGACCATGCTGAACTGGCTGCCGTAAACCGGCTGCAGCAGTTTCTTGGCGTTCACGTCGCGGCGGCTCTTGCGGAGCGTGTCGGCCTGCGCCTTGCCGCGGCCTTCGGCCATGGCTTCGGCGAAATTGCCGAAGAGCAGGGTGAACCACAGCCAGACGCTGATGGCGAGAATGAATCCGGCCGGCGCCTCGCCATGTCCCCAGAGGGCCTGGAAGCCGAGCGCGGTCGTGAGGGCGCTGCCAACCAGCACGACGAACATTACAGGATTGCGCGCCTGGTGGCGTGGATCGAGCTTGCGGAACGAATCGCCAAGCGCGACGCGGACAATGCGCGGCTCGAACAGAGCGCGGGACTTCATCGGAGTGCCTCCACAATCGGACCGAGAGCGAGCGACGGCAGAAATGCGAGGGCGCCGACGATTACGACGGTCCCAACCAGCAACACAACGAACAACGGGGTGTGCGTCGGAAGCGTGCCGGAGCCTACGGGGACGATCTTCTTTTGCGCCAACGACCCGGCGATGGCGATTACGGGTAGCGCGACCCAGTAGCGCGAGAGCAGCATGGCAATTCCGCCCGTGAAGTTCACGAGAGGATTATTCGCGCCGTATCCAGCGAAGGCGCTGCCATTGTTGTTGCCCATGGACGTGAAGGCATACAGGATTTCGCTGAAGCCGTGCGGACCATGATTCGCCAGGCCACTGAGGCCGGCGGCGGTCGCGACGGCGATGGCGGTTCCGGCCAGTACGCAAAGCGGAGGCACGAGAATCGCGATCGACGCCATCTTCATCTCGAAGGCCTCAATCTTCTTGCCGAGATACTCCGGCGTCCGGCCGACCATCAGTCCCGCGAGGAACACGGCGATGATCGCGAACACGACCATGCCGTAGAGACCGGAGCCGACTCCGCCGAAGACGACCTCGCCGAGCTGCATCAGGAAGAGCGGTCCGAGGCCTCCGATGGGCGTGAACGAATCGTGCATGGAATTCACCGAGCCGTTCGAGGCGGCAGTGGTGGCGACAGCCCACAGGGCGGAGTTCGCGGTACCGAAGCGGACTTCTTTGCCCTCCATATTCCCGTGCTCGGCATAGCCCGTCAAAAAGATCAAGGGCACCAGCACGATCAGCATGACGGCCAGCAGGGCCCAACCCTGTCTCGTGTCGTTCACCATGCAGCCAAAGGTGAAGCAGAGCGCCGCCGGAATCAGCAGGATCGCTAGCATCTGCACGAAGTTCGAGAGCGGCGTCGGATTCTCGTATGGATGCGCCGAGTTGACGTTGAAGAATCCGCCGCCGTTCGTCCCGAGTTGCTTGATGGCCACCTGCGACGCGGCGGGACCCATCGGCAGGACTTGCTTCGAATCCGCGACAGGGACATTGCGGTCGAGGTTCTGGATCACGCCTTGCGAGACCAGCAACATCGCCAGAGCGATGGAAAGCGGAAGCAGGATGTAGACCACGCTACGGACCAGATCCACCCAGAAGTTGCCGATCTGCTTGGCGGTCCGCGAAGTGAGGCCGCGCGCCAAGGCCGCGAGGACCGCGATTCCGGACGCCGCTGAGACGAAGTTCTGCGTGGTGAGGGCGGCCATCTGACTGAAGTAACTAAGGGTGGTCTCGCCTCCGTAGTTCTGCCAGTTGGTGTTGGTCGCGAAACTGACGGCGACGTTAAAGGCGGTGTGGGGCTCAAGCGGACCGAATCCCTGGGGATTCCATGGCAGAAGGTGCTGCGTCCGCAGGATCGCGTAGACGGCCAGCAAACCGAGCGCATTGAACAAAAGAAATGCCGCGGCGTATTCGGTCCAGGTCATCGAAGAGCGGGCGTCGACGCCCGACAGCCGGTAGATCCAGCGTTCGGGCGCCCAGTTCCAGCGGCCGTCAAACACACCAGCCATGTATTGGCCCAGCGGCTTAACGAGAAGCACGAGCACGATGAGGTACAGGCCGATTTGCAGGTAGTCGGTGCTGGTCATGAGAAGATCTCGGGCCGTAGGAGCGCCACGACCAGGTAAACCAGCAATCCGGCAGCGATCACGCCGCCAACGATGTAGAGAGGATTCATTTCGACCCGCCAATGTCCATCAGCCGAATCATGCTCCACGAGACAGCAAAAAAAACAATAACCAGTGCAAGGCAGATGAGATCCATCATTCGTTCCTCCAGCGGGCCGGATGCCTGCCAACTGAAATATAGGGGACCTGATCTAAAGGCCGAATCAAAGTTCCACGCTGCGATGTAAAGAAAACATCAATAAGCGTGAGCTGTGCCGCGCGATTACGAGTGCCCCGTCGAACGGGTCAGTTATCCAAGAAGTGCATTTTCCAAGCGGGAGGGGAAGTTTAACCCCAAACCGCTCGTTGAACTGGAAGGCACGTGTGCCCTGCTCTCCGTTTGTGTCTCAACTGCTGACGTCTTCGGAGCGCATAAACAGCTCGCCGGAGATTCTGCTTTCGCCAGCACTGCAAATGCCACGGAAGTTCGCCAAATTCGGGAATCGCGAGTGGGTTGCGGACCAGGATTTGCCGCTTACGCTGAGTTGCGACGCCAACCGAACGGGTTCCGTCAGCTTTCGTCCAGGAGCGCCGCGTGGTACCAGGCACACGCCACCATCCATCTCTCCTCCCCGTTCGTTTCGTTCCGTGTACTCAGTTGGACTGTCCTCCCTTCCGAATTCCCCACCGCAATCGCCATCGTCGAGTATCATGAGAAAAATCTAAACGCGGGTGCTTCGCCGGTGGATGCTCTTGCCGGAGTCGCGACCCTCACAAGGACGCGACGTGTTCTGCAATCATTGCCAGGCTCCACTCACTCCTGGAGCGCAATTCTGTGACCGCTGCGGCGGACCAGTTGCGCCAGCCCCTCTGCCGCCGCCGGCCTATGCGGTGCAGCCGTACGGCCAGCCGCAGTACGGTCAACCCCCGTACGGCCAGCCAAACTATCCTCCGCAGGGCTACGGTCCTAGCCAACCGCAACTCCCGTATGCCACGTGGGCGGACCGCGTGTTGGGTTACATCATCGATCAGGTGATGGTAATCGTCGCGATGATTGGTATTTACGTGGTCGCTGGTGGGCTGCTCGCGAGCTTCGCGAGTATGGGGTCCGACGCTGCGGGCGGTTTGTGCTGTCTGTTGATCATTCTGTTCCCGGTGGCGACGCTGGCTGTCGGCTTCTACAACCGGGTCTACCTTGTCTCCCTTCGCGGCTACTCCATCGGCCAGGGCATCATGAAGCTGAGAGTCATCTCCCCCGAGGGCCGCAACCTGTCGATGGGGACTGCGTTTGTCCGGCTGCTCGCGCAGTTGGGGCTAAGCCTGATTCCAATTCTCGGACTCCTCGATCTCTTGTTTCCACTTTGGGACGACAAGCGCCAAACTCTGCACGATAAGGCCGTCGGCTGCTTCGTCATCAAGGATCCATTGGCGCTATGACCGCCACATCGCCAGCACCCCGAAGCCTTGACGCCGTTTGCACGCGGGCGGACCACACGCCACTCATCGTGGCTTTGGCCGCGCTCGCGCAGTTGCTCGTGGTGCGCCTCGCCTTTTGGTCGGACGGCGAACACGTCTTCTTCCTCGGCGCGCCGTTCGGAACCGCCTGCTCCTTCCGGACTCACTTTGGAATTCCGTGCCCCGGATGCGGACTCACTCGCAGCGTGGTGCTGACGTTGCAAGGTGATCTATCGCAGGCGATGGGCCTCAATCCCATGGGACCCGCCGCGGTGCTCGGTCTGGTCCTTCTATCCGCCGCCCTCCGCTGGGTGGCGGGAGTCCGCGGCGCCGCCACGCCCGCGATTGCCTACAGAAACGCCATCCGCCTTCG
>JBDTTK010000513.1:0-3917 GCA_039930685.1 Bryobacteraceae bacterium
GGCGGATGGAAGGCGGCCATGGCTGGCGCGGCGGTCATCGACCTCGTCGATGACTACAACCTGAATGACCTTCGCCTCTACCTGCGCGCCTACGGCGACACACTGACACAGCCCAAAGATCTGGAGTTGATGAAAGAACAGTCGCCCGGCACCTATGTCGACGCGATGAAAACGCCGCTCCTGATGATCTCCGATACCGGCGACGTGCGCGTCCCTGTCACGCAATCCTACAAGCTGTTCAACGCTCTCAAAGAGCGCGGCCGGGACGTCCGCATGGTTCTCTACCCGGTGCCCGGACACTTCCCCGCCGATCCCTATCGCTCACGCGACATCGACAAACGCTGGGCCGAATGGTTCGAACAGCGACTCAAGTAATCGCCAAAGTTCGCCCAGCAGCTCGGCATTGAGGCGCGACCGTAAGATCGCGCTCGTAGAGGCGGGAGCGTTGACGCGCGACCGTAAGATCGCGCTCGAAACGGCAGCTATACCCGCTTGCCCGTGCGGACCTTAACGCTCGAGGAAAATACCAAACGCGTACAGCGTATTATCCGTAGTCGCAAAATACACGCGGCCGTTCGCCACCGTGACTCCATTCAAGTTCGCCGGCGCTGCTACTTGATTCGCGGTCGAGTACAGTTCCTTCCCAGTCGTCCCATCCAGCCCGAACAGGACCGCATGCCCGGCGCCCTGCGCGTCGTCCGACGCATACTCGCCCGCCGACAGCGCGAACACAATTCCGCTCGCGATCACCGGAATCTCCGGAGCGCTCATCTCCTTCATCCAACGTTGCGTAAGCGCGGGCTTTCCGTCTTTTTCCTCCAACTCGAAAGCCACCACCCCGGCCTTCGGAGCGCCCCACACCGGCGCCAGTATCCATCGGGCGCCTGCCGGATCGGCCCACGTCGCGAGACCGCCCCAAACGCCGCGGCCCGAAGTCACCAGCGGCGGAGTTTGCGCCATCACCGTCAACTTCGAATCGAGCAGCGTCAACTGGCCTCTCGCCCCCGACGCGACCACGACATCGCGATCCTTGTCCTGGAACACCACCGGAGTCGCCGTGGCGCCGAGGCCGGCGTGCGTGTTCGTCACATGCAGATCCTTCGGATCCAATGCGAGTAAGTCGCCGGCGTCCGTCTGGACGTACACCGTGTTGTCCGTGCCGAACGCTAGGCCGCCAACGCCGCCCTTGCGCGACCACACCTTCGGTAGGCTTCCCGGCTTATCGGGATCGATCGTACTCAGGTCGATCGCCCACACGCCTGCCGTCCCGCCGCAGGCCGCCGTTGTGGTTGTGTAGATAAACCCGTCGACGATCGCCAGATTCGATGCCTTCGAACCCGCGGGAAGAAACGGAACCGGCTTCACCAGGTCCTCGCCCGTCGACGTGTTGAGTACGTGCAGCTTCCCATCGCTCGACACCGCGAACGCGGGCTGGTGCCCATAGGCTCCGTCTTTGGCCAGGATCCCTTCGAGCGGAACATCGGATCTGGACCGTGGACGCGCCGCGAAGTTCCTCGGCGGAGTCAGCGATGGCACGGCCGTCGCGACCGCCGCGCAGGCGCCGGACGCCTTCGGCGTGCCTGGAAACTTCTTCTGCCAGAACATGCGGTCCAGATCCACATCGATCGACCACATCGAATCCGGCGCGCCCGTCACGAATCCCAGCTCTTTGAAGCCCTTGTACGAAATCAGATTCCCAATGACGACCGGCGGCGTCAACGAATGCGGACCCGCCCCCGCATTATCGAACTTGCGCTTCAGGACCAGTTGCAAGTCCTTGACGTTCTCCCGCGTGATCCGCAGATCCTGCTTCCGCCATCCTGTGCGTTGGGCATCGCCGGCGAAATTCGTCCAATCGAGCGGACGCCCCTGCGCCCCCAGCATCTGCACACCAATCGCGGCAATCAACCAGGCACGGCGCATTATTTCTGGCCTTCCAATCCAAAGCAGTAAAGCACACTGTCGTACGTGCCGATGTAGACGCGCCCATTCGCAACCGTGAGACCGCTGAAGTGGTTCCACGACTTAATCTGTTCGCCGCTCGAATACAGTTCCTTGCCCGTTTCCGCATCGAGCGCATACAGGACCGCATGCGTCGAATTCTTGATCCGCAATGGACTGAAATCGGCCAACCCGCGATCCGCATAGGCCTGCCGCGTGTTCTCCCCATTGCCGTAGCCATACACCACTCCATTCGCGACCAACGGCGGCTCCGCTTGATTCATGTCACGCGACATCCAGCGAGGATTCAGCTTGAACTTGCCGCCGCTTTCCCCGACGGTCAGCGCCACTACCGCTCCATGGACCACCGGGCCGTGCGTCACAGGCGGCTTGAAATCCGGATGCACCGGTCCCCAGAACGGCGTCAGCACCCAACGCGTCCCGTTCGACGCTTCCCACGTCGCCATGCTGCCCCAGATCCCAGCCGACTGGAAATCCGTCTCCTCGTTGCACATCAATTGCGTCCGATCGAGCGGCGTCTGATGATTCGCGCCGCCCGCGTTCTTCGTATCGAGCAGCATCATGCGGCATTCCTTGCTGCCCGTCACCATCAACTCGCGGCCTTTGAAGTCGAAGATCGCCGGCGTCACCTGCATGTCCAGATCGCGCTTCTGCAGCCAGATCCAATTGGACGGAATGTAGTAATCCTTGATATTCAGTTTGCCGTCCTCGACTCGCGCGCCGATCAGCCCGTTGCCGTAGACCTGGTTCGCAGGGTCGTAGCGGCCGTCTCCGGTAGGCGCCCACGCGATGCCCGTGGAATCCACCGCGGCGCCTTGCCGCCCCCACAATCCGCCGCTCTTCGGATTCGCCGTCATCACCTTGTGTTCCGGATCCTTCAGGCTCACCGCCCAGATCTGGTTCGGATTGCCTGCGCAACCTTGCGACGTGGTCGTGAACAGGATGTCCTTCCACAGATTCAGCGCGTACGACTTGCCATTCGGATAGCCGAACTGGAACGGCGGCGTCATGTCCTCGCCGTTCGCCGCATTCAGCGTGTGGATCTTGCCGTCGCCCGCAAGCGCGTACACCTTTCGCTCGCCGGGCTCGCCCTTCGGACTCAGCACCGGGGTCGCAGTCAGCCCGGTCGGGCACAGCGGATCGCCTTCTCTCCCGCGCCGCGCGGGCGTCGGATACGTGAAATGCTTCTTCCAAAGCAGCTTGCCCGTCACGACGTCGAGCGCATAAATGTTGTCGTCGATCCCCGCGACGATGGCGACCTCTTTATCGCCGCCGGCCACCTTCACGCCCTCAGCGATCAGCGGCGGAAACAGCGAGTGCATCTCGTGCGGCGTGTTGTTGAGTTGCACCTTCCAAAGGATCTTCAGATCCTTGACGTTGTTCTTGTTCAGAATCGTTTCGTTCCGCTGCCAGTTCTGCCGTTGGGAATTGCCGCCGTCGGTCGGCCACTCCGCCGCGCTAAGTAGGCCGAAGCCCAAGCCCGCGGCAGCCGCCAACGTCATCGCCAGTTGTTTGCTTTTCATGGATTCTTGTTCCGATACCGTAGACCTTTACAGAGTACATTGCAGTCGGGCCTCCGTTCATCCCGAACCGCACGAGGCTGGCATGTTAAATGGTCGCGGCCGTCTTCCTTGTGCTGGACCAATTCAAGGAGGTTGTGAAGTTGGGGGATCGGATCTCCGAGATCGAGCCCGGTTTGGGGACCTCCCATGCGTTTACGAGCCTCGCCTATACGGCACAGGGCGACTTTGAACGCGCACGGAAAGAGATCGAGACCGCCGTTCGGCTGGAGCCGACGCCGATGAATAAGGCGTTTCAGGCCCATGTCCGGGCGAAAGCCGGAGACCGGGCGGGCGCGCTCCAACTTCTCGAAGAGCTCAAAGCGCTCAACGCCAAGCGGTACATTTGCTCGTACGAAGTAGCCACCGCGTATGCCAGCCTGGGAGATAAGGATG
>JBDTTK010000514.1:0-3913 GCA_039930685.1 Bryobacteraceae bacterium
ATGCAGGAACATCAGGTCCTCCGCCTCGCAGCGCCGATAGGCCTCGGCGACGGCTTCGTCGAAGCTTGCGCCGTGCAGGATCACTTCCGCGCCGTATTCCTGCGTGCGGACCGCCTTCACGATCGGCGTCGTGATCGGCATGACAATTTGCGAGCGAATGCCGTGTTGGGTGGCGTGATATGCAACCGCCTGCGCATGATTCCCCGCCGAGGCCGCGATGACACCGCGGCGGCGTTCATCGGCGGTCATGATGAGAATCCGGTTGAGCGCGCCGCGCTCCTTGAATGATCCCGTCATTTGGAGATTTTCGAGTTTAAGAAAAATCTCGTTGCCGGTGAACTTGGAGAGCGTCGCTGAGTACGCGAGCGGCGTAACGGGGATAGAAGCGCGAATGCGCTGCATGGCCCGCTCGATGTCAGCCAATGAAATCGGCGCGAACGGGGCGTCAGGGTTTGTCGGCATTGCCAATCAGTAAGTATGCACCGAAGCGCAGCGCCCCGCGTTCGCGTCGCGCGAAACCCGCAGTGCGATACCCAGCGTCGCGCGCACGAACGAACGCGCAGCGGGTGGCTTCGCGCCATTCCAACGCCGCGGACTTGTCCCGGTGCAGGATTTCGTTGATATTTTCGGGGATCTCGATCACGAGGTCTCCCGCGATCTCAATTTCCTGATGGCGGAGAGGCGCGCCAGTCTCAGACATCGATACCAGCGCCGGCGCGTGGCCGATCGGCGCGGAAGCAGCCGCACGAGGCGACTGGTTCAGGGGCCAGACGACGAGGAAGCGGTCCGTGCCGAAGCTGTGGAGCTTGCTCGACGTTTCGTCGCCGTAGAAATTCACGAAATACTTGTCAGCATACACGCCCAGCTTATTGAAGTTGAGGTTGGCGTTCCGGCTCTGCAGAGGGTCGACGGTCCAGGTAATGGTGTCGACGCCCTTCGCGAGGATACGTTCGCGCTGGGCCATCTTCAGGCGATAGCCGACGTTTTGTCCCTGGAGACCAGGCTTCACGGCGGCGAGGTGCGAATGAAAGATGACGTGGCCGTGTTCGAGCCCGATCCAACCGTACGTGAGGCCGACCAGGTCATCGCCGTCGAAGGCGCCGATGAGCGATCCGCCGGATTCGAGGACCGCACACATCTCGCCGGTGCCGACGGCGTCAATGTCGTCGAAGCCCCAGACTTCGCGCTGGAGTTCGACGGCCTTGTGCATTTCGCCGATGGAGGTGATGTCGCGGATGATGAGATCCATGTGATTCCTAGCGCAGAAGCCGTTCTGCCAGGATAGCCGCCAGGTTCCTGCGGCTGTCAAGAATGGCTTCGATGACGACAACGCCATTTCGAATGGAATAGATTACGCGGTAAGGCCGCGACTGGACCTGCCGGTAGAGGCTGACTCCCTGTGAGCGAAGCTCGGGAACAACTGCGCCGCGCCGGGGATTTGAGGAGAGGCTCGACACCAGAGCGAATAGATCGCTTGCCACTCGAATCGCGGCGGCAGGCCGGTCTGCCTCGATGTAGTCGACGATTGCCGTAAGGTCCCGTTCGGCGGATTCCGTCCAGCGAACGCGCGTGATCACCGCTTGGGCCGATTCCGAAAACGACGCTCCACGTCAGCCTGACTCGAAACGCTGCCTGCGTCGATGTCCTTTTGAGATTGGGCGAGAAGCTTCAACAGCAATAGCGTATCTTGCGTCGCCTCGTAGCTCCTGATGTCGATCACGACGGCGGCGGCCTCGCCATTTCGCGTAATTACAATGGGGCTGCGCGTCTCGCGGACCTCATCGAGCACTTCACTCGTGTGCGCTTTGAGATAGGTTACCGGCTTGATGGCGCTCAACTTCATGCTACGACGGTAGCACGTAATTTCGACCTGAATCCGGGTCCGCTCCGCTAACCGCCGATCTGATACATCGGCCTCGGTGGAGGAACAAAAGTCGCGGAATTGATCTCGTGTCCGATCCACTTGGCGTGCACCGTCTCGCGGACCACGCGCTCGATTTCCTCATCCGGCGCGCCGGCGCGAAGGAGATCCTTGACGTCCGTTTCGTCATGCGCAAACAGGCAGTAGCGGAGTTTGCCGTCGGATGTCAGGCGGATGCGGTTGCAGTTGAGGCAGAAGGGCCGGCTGACGGACGCGATGAAGCCGACGCGGCCGATGCCGTCCTCGAAGCGATATTCGGTCGCGGGCGCGCGCGGATCCTGATCCGGAACCTCTTCGAGCGGCCCGATTTCACGAGTCAGCATAGCGAGCATCATGCCGGCGGTGAGAACCTTGTCGCGCAGCCAGAGGCCCTGCGCGTCGAGCGGCATGAACTCGATGTATCGAATTTCAATGCCGCGCTCGCGGCCAAACTGGGCCATTGGCACGATATCGGGCTCGATGAGGTCCTTTACGGCGACGACGTTGATCTTGATCGGGCCGAAGCCAAGCTTCTGAGCGGCATCGATTCCGGACATCACTTTCGCGTGGTCGTCGCGGCGCGTGATCTGCGCGAATTTGGCGGCGTCCAGCGTGTCGACGTGGATGTTGAGACGGCGCAGTCCGGCGGCGTATAGATCGTTTGCCTGCGCGGCGAGCAGGACGCCGTTGGTGGTAAGCGCCAGATCCTCAATGCCTTCGATCGCAAGCAGCCGCTCGATGAGTTCGGGGATTCCTTTGCGGACCAGTGGTTCGCCGCCGGTGAGCCGTAACTTGCGCACGCCGAGACGGGCAGCGATGCGGACGAAGCGCTCGATTTCTTCAAACGTCAGGATGTGGTCGCGCTCTTGGAAACGAACGTCTTCGGGCATGCAGTAAAAGCAGCGGATATTGCAGCGGTCCGTGACGCTGATTCGCAGATTGTCGTGCAGGCGTCCGAAGGTATCGACCAATCCAGACATTATTTCACCGCCAGCATTCGCTCGATGGGCAGCGCGGCCGCTGCGAGGATTTCCGGAGCGATTTCGACGCGAGGCTCGAGATGCAGCAGGCAATCGCGCAGCTTCTCGAGCGTGTTCATTTTCATGTACGGGCACTCGCTGCAATTGCAGTTTTCGTTCGGCACGAAGTAGAACTTCTTCTGGGGCGCGAACTTCTCGAGCGAGTAGCGGACGCCGCTCTCGGTCATGACGATGAACTCTTCGTGCGGCGCTTTGATGCACCAGTCGATCAAGGCGGACGTGGAACCAATAAACGTGGCCTGGTCGAGAACGCCCTGCGGGCACTCGGGGTGGGCGACGACGACGGCATTGGGATGCTCTTCACGCGCTTTCGTGAGGCGCTTGGCGTTCCACGTCGAATGGACGATACACGCACCCTGCCAGATTTTCATGTTGGCGCGTCCGGTCTTGGCCTTGACGTAGTTGCCGAGATTGACGTCGGGGAGAAACAGAACCGGCTGGTCGGCGGGAATCGAGTTGACGATGTCGACGGCGTTCCGCGACGTGCAAAGGATGTCGCTTTCGGCTTTCACGTCGACCGACGTGTTGATGTAGCTAACGATGGCGTATTCGGGGTTCTTGCGCCGGAACGCCCGGACCTGGTCCGCCGGACAGCCTTCGACCAGACTGCAACTGGCGTCACGATCCGGTACCACAACGACACGTGTGGGATTGAGCACTTTAGCTGTTTCGGCCATGAACCAAACGCCGCAGAATGCGATGACATCGCCATCGAACTTCTTGGCGATGCGCGCCAGTTCGAGGCTGTCGCCGACCGAATCCGCAAGTTCTTGAATCTCGGCGTCCTGGTAATGGTGCGCGAGTATGGTCGCTCGCCGGTCGCGGCGGAGCTCCTGGATTTCATCGACAATTGAGTGGGTAACTACCATGGGCGAATCCGCCGATATACTCATAGTAACGCCCGGAGGATAGCGACTTATGGCGGCTCGTCTCGCGACACTGATCTTTTTTGTAGTTTCAATCAGTTACGGTC
>JBDTTK010000515.1:0-3910 GCA_039930685.1 Bryobacteraceae bacterium
ATACAAAGAACTCGGGCCGCAGGGCTTCCAGCCGGTCGGCGTGGCAATCAATGAGATGTCGGGAATGTTGGTAAACGACTTCATTCGTGACTACCAGGTTGGATATCCGGTTGGGTTCAGCCAGATGCCGACGGCACTCCACTATCTGCAGATGGACCCGACCAAGCGCTGGGTAGTCCCACAGGTGGTCCTGATCGACCGCAAGGGGATGATCCGGTACCAGACTCCGTTCAATGGCGACGACAAGGTGCAGGATGAGGCTTACATGCGCAAGCAGATCCTCGAACTGCTGAACGAAACGGGCGGCTCGTCCGCCGCGAAGCCAACGGTCAAGAAGCCGGTGCGCGCGGCTGCCAAGAAGTCGGACGCCGGCACGAAATAGCCTGTTCGACAAGAGAACAGAACTTATTTGATCGGCAGGCTTGGCGTTCGCGTTATCCTCGTGAAATGATTTCCCGCCGCACCGTCCTGGCCGGAGTTGCCGCCGCAGGAGCCGCAAGCGCACAGCGTGGCGCAAGCCAAGAGCCGCTCAACATTCCAGCAGACTCGCCCATCGGGCGCCTGAAGTCACGGCGAAGCGAAGCCAAAGCCATCACCGGAGCCGAACGGTCGGAGCGTCTCGAACGCGCCCGGCGCCTCATGCACGACCAGAAACTCGACGCCATCGTAATCGCAGGTGGCACGTCGCTCGACTACTTCACGTCGATTCGCTGGGGCAACAGCGAACGCTTTTTCGGCGCGGTGATTCCCGCTAAAGGCGAGCCCTTCTACATTTCCCCCGCGTTTGAAGAGGACCGGGCCCGCGAGCAGATTGCCAAGGCGCCCGGCGGCAAAGAAGCCAAGGTCCTGGTCTGGCAGGAGGATGAGAGCCCGTACGCGCTGCTGGCGCAAGGGCTCAAGGATCGTGGCCTGGCCACGGGAAAAATCGGCGTCGAGGAGACGATGAAGTTCGTCTTCGCCGACGGTCTTGAGAACGCGAAGCTGCACGTCGCGTCGGCCACTCCGATTACGGCCGGCGTTCGCCAGATCAAGACTCCTGCTGAATTGGCGCTGATGCGGTTGGCGTCTTCCGTGACGCTGCAAGCGTTCGAGGCGGCTTACAGGATGGCGCATGTTGGCATGACGCACACCGAATTCGGCGCGCTCGTTTCGGCCGCCCACGCGAAGCTCGGTTTTCCGGGCGGTGGCCTAGTCCTGTTTGACGAGAACGCCGCCTTGCCGCATGGAACCACGATGCCCCAGCGCGCGAAGGAAGGGGCGCTCGTCTTAATCGACGGCGGAACCACCGCCGAGGGCTACCAGTCCGACATCACGAGGACCTTTGTGATCGGCAAGGCATCCGACAAGATGAATCGCGTGTTCGACCTTGTTCACAAGGCGCAATCGGCAGCGCTGAAGCAGGCGCGTCCGGGAGTATCTGCTGAATCGGTCGACGCGGCGGCCAGAAAAGTGATTGTCGATGGGGGGTTCGGGCCCGGGTACAAGTACTTCACGCACCGCGTCGGGCATGGCATGGGCATGGACGGTCATGAGTGGCCGTATCTTGTTCCGCAGAACAAGATGCCGTTGGCCCCAAACATGACGTTCTCCGACGAGCCGGGAATTTACATCCGCGGCGAGTTTGGCGTTCGGCTTGAAGACGACATGCACGTAACGGAAGATGGCGCCCAACTGCTTACTCCGCAAAGCCATTCGCTCGAAGACCCGTTCGGCAAGTAATCGTCCATCCGGCCTGAATCCCCGACAATCAGAACACCATGGACTTCTCTTTCGTTCTCGACTGGGTCACACAGTATGGCTATATCGCCTTGTTTGCCGCGCTGATGCTCGGCATCGTGGGACTGCCGATTCCGGACGAAACGCTACTTGTCTTCACGGGGTATTTGTTGTCGAAGGGCAAGTTCAATATTGCGATCATGTGGCTGACCGCGTGGACCGGAAGCATGTGCGGAATCACGCTCAGCTATTGGATTGGCCGCACGCTAGGGATGGGTTTCGTACACAAGTGGGGCAAGTACCTGCGAATTACGCCCGAACGGCTCGACAAAGTGCACAAATGGTACGACCGCATGGGCCATTGGGTTCTGGTGATCGGCTACTACATCGCCGGCGTCCGCCATTTTTCGGCAATCGTCGCTGGCACGAGCGGCCTGACCTATCCGCACTTCGCGCTGTACGCGTATCTCGGCGGTTTGCTCTGGGTGTCGACGTTCCTGTCGCTTGGCTATTTTCTCGGCGATAACTGGGAGGCAGTTGCACATCTTGCACATGAGTATCTGCTCTACGCCAGCATTGTCTTGATCGCCGGCGCCGCCTGCTATTACCTCTTCCGGTGGTGGCGTCGCCGGTCCGCTACTGCCGCTTAGTAGTCGCTGGCGGTTGGCGCCATTACAGGAACAGCCGGAATCCGAACCATCCGAGACCCAGCGCGAGCAACACGAACGCGGCCGGTTGGGTGACGCGGCCAAGAACACGCCTGCCAACCGAGACAAGTCCCAACGCCAGCGCCTCTCCCAGGACAACGCCGCAAAGAACCAGCGCGCGGGTCTCGGGGAAGGCACGCGAGAACTGCGCGAAGTACAGTCCGTGGACGACGCCAAGCGCGGCAAGGACGGCCCACCGCGAGCCCGCCTCCGGAAGCCACAGGATTTCGACGGCGAGGTAGGCGATGGTTAACGCGCCCGCGGCTTCGAGAAATCGCGGTGCAAGCGCTCCTATTGGGATAAACTGCGCGGCCGCCTCGCCGAACAGGAACATCCCGGCGAGGAGCGCGAGCTCTCGCCAGGTCCGCGACGCTAGCACCAAGGCGATGAGGAACAGCCATTGGGCCGGCGCGACTATCGATCGCCAGAGGCCGGTCAGCAGGGCGCGGACCGTCTTCTCGGTCGCGGTGGGCGGTTCGAAGCGCAGCTCCGCCCGCTGGAAACTCAAATCGAAAACCGCCTGATCCTCGCGATCCCCACGCCTCGCCCGAAGGAGATGGACGTGGTTCGCCACGGTGACGGATGCCAGCCGGCATTCCACCTGGATCACTGACGGCGGAGCAGGGAATTCGTAAATCCCAGCGCAAATGAGCTGTCCGTCGGCCTCGCGGCAGGAACTGCTCACCAGGCGGGCCTCGTTTCCAAACGTTTGCACGGGAGCGCCATCCAAAACGTCAAGCCCGATGCCCCCCGTAAAGTGCATCGCGCCGAGCAACGTCGCCCCAGGCTGCGCCATCTGCGGCACTTCGTACAACGGCATCCGCAGTTCGTAAGTAGCAACGGAACCGTCCACCGTCAAATCGCCGGTGCTCATGCTCACGACGTGCGAATAGGCGGGCACGGCGAGCGCCGAGATAAACGCAGTTATCCGAATCAGGCGCGGCGCCATTTGGGGGAGAGTAATCAAGCGGGCTTCTTAATGCGGTGGCCTGCCAGCCATCCTTGCCGGACGAGAAGAATCCGCAGGGCGGCAATCACCGGTACAGAGAAGAACATGCCCGGGATCCCGGCGACCTGCTCACCCGCCAGGACGCCAAACAAGACGAGTAACGGCGGCACGTCGACCCCGGAACTCATTAGATACGGATTGAGGACATAGTCCTGGAAAATGCGATAGACGACCAGAAAGACCACGATCCACAACAGATGCGGAAAGCCGTTGAATCCCGCCACCAGCAGGATCACGCCCGAAGCGGTTAATGGTCCAACGACCGGGATGATTTCAAGGATCGCCGCAATTCCGGCAAGCAGGACCGGATAGGAAACGCCTACGACTTGGAGGAACAACGTGTAAAAGGCCAGAGTGGCCAAAGCGAGCAACACCAGCGCGCGAATGTATTGAGCGAGGAGATCGTGAAGATCGTCGAAGATGTCACTGAGCAGCGAGGCCTTTCGCCCGGCGGCTTCCACCAACGCGTCGCGAATAG
>JBDTTK010000516.1:0-3888 GCA_039930685.1 Bryobacteraceae bacterium
GGCTCGTCCACGGCCGTCGCGGCAAGCCACGCGGGCAGATCGCCGGCCGCGGCGATAGCGCTCGTGACAGCGGAATACACCGCGTCGCTGTGCAGCAGCGGGTCGACGCGCTCGCGATCGCCGGAATCAGGACCAATCCGCCACGGCGCATTCGGCCGAAGGCGGACTAGGAGGCCGCGGGACATGATTTATTTCGCCAGCTTCCCGGCAAGATCGTCGGCTGCGAGAGCCTGCAGCGCGGCTACGTCGGCGGCCGATGCCAGTACGTTTTCTTCGGCGCCGGACGAGTAGAACGCGCGATTGCGCCACGCCAGCTTCAGGTTCGCGAACCGGACGCGCCCACTGCCGCGCGATCCGCCGCCGCCCAGGCTGTCGTCTTCGAGCAGCCGCATGGCTTCGAAAACGCGCGCGACCAGTTCGATGTCCTCATCGCAAAGCAGATCGATGATCATGCGGAATTTGAATCGCGCCCCTGCCGGAACGCGTTCGAGCGTGCGGGGGTTGGCCTGCGATGTGATGCGGTCGACGGCGTTCTCGCTCTTCACTTCGGTGAGTTCGTCGTCAAGGTTCTCGCGCATCTGCACAGTGATGCTGTCGGCGTCGAGCGGTGCGTCGAAGACCGTGAGCCGCGCCGGCGTTGCCGCCGCGACCTCGGAGCCGTCGCCCTGCACGCGCTCCATGCGTCCGGCGTTCCGGCCGAACAGCAGGCAGACTTCGTCATCAGGGCGATTGCTCTGATGGATGCGGACTTCCTGGCCCTTGCGCTTCGAGATGTAGACCAGCTCCGCAGGCACCGTCAGGCCGTGAGCCTGCTCGAGCAGCGAGCGCAACCGTCCGCGCAGCGAACTGCCCGGGACGTAGGGAAGGCCGTAGGCGTCCTTGACCACGGGGTTGTCCGCGCCGCCGATTTCGAGCGAGCCTTTGCCTGCGCCGATGTGCAGGCCGGTTTCGCAAAGCAGTTCTCCTTCGAGAAGCAGCTTGCCGATCAACTTCAATTCCGTTTGCGCCGTATGCGTGCTCATTCGCGATTCCCTTGGACGGCGCCAGGCCGTCCGCTTACAGTCTTCAGAGTTATTCGTTGTACGCGACGATTGCTTCAAACAAGTCGCGGAAGCGCTCGTAGCCGCGCGCGTCGTTCTTGCGCGTGACCTGGAGCAGCAATTTCTCGAGCGCGTCGAGGCTCCGCAAAGAGTGCCTCGCGATGGTGTACGCCAGCCGCGCGCGCAGCATCACGAACTCATGCTGCCGCTCGCTTTCCGGAGCCCGCACCGCCCGCCGGACAGCGTTATAAAGACGCCGCAACTGGCTCTTGGTGCCGGAATCCATGTCGCGCATCCGGAGCACAATGACGTGCGCCTGATTGTCGAGATAGAGGCTATCGGCGATCAGCTTTTCGAGCTCGATGTCGGGCTGGAAGTCGGGGCGTCCACCCGGACCGCCACGCGGACCGCCGCGGTCATCGCGCCGTTCTCCATCGCGGCGCGGAGGCCGCCCTTCGCGTCCTGGACCGCCACCGGGCTGCCCCCCGCCGGGATGTCCGCCCTGACGAGGTCCGCCTTCGCGTGGTCCGCCGCCAGGAGGACGGCCGCCTTCACGGGGCGCGCCCTGCGGCTTGGCCTGTTTCGGACCGTTGTTCGGCCGTGGCCCGCGTTCCGGACGCGGTTCGCGTTTCGGCGCCTCGCCTTCTGGTTCAGCTCCCGCAGCTGCCGCCGGTGCGGACTCGCCGGCCGGCGCGGGTTCGCTAGAAGACGCGGATTCACCCGCCGGCTCTGCCAAAACCTTGGGCTCTTCCACTTCGGACTTCGGCTGCTCGGGCGCAGGCTCGGCGGCGGGCGCCGGTTCGGCGCGGCCTCCGGTCGCGGCTTGCAGTTTGGACGCGAAGCTGCCGTCCTGCATATCTTGTTCGTCTGCCATTTCGGAATTAGACCTCTGTCGACAACCTCGCCCATTCTAGCGCCACGCGCCCGCTGGGCCGCAACTTCAAGTATCCCCCGCTTCGCCCGATCAGGTCGGCGATGAGCGTAGCGCGAGCTTTTTGGAATTCGCGTTCTCTCGTTTCAAGTGCCGGAGCCAGCACTCGCTGGATGCGCCGGTGGTAGCGCCAGGGGCGTTCGCCCACCCGGCGCGCCTGACGGCGTGACATCCGTTGCTGCGATTCGCGATAAATCGCGCACAAGTCTTTCAACGAGGACGGCGGACAGCCCCATTCGGTGACCATCTTGGTCAACGAATCCTTAAGCGACGCCGCGTCGCCGAACTGCTTCCATTCGAGCGTCCGGCCGAGCAGCCAGATGCAGTCCTTGTCCGACGACTTGGCGATCTCAAGGCGTCGTCCAGCCTCCTCGTAAACATCCCCAAGGTGAGCCTCAGGCGAATCGGCGAGGGCCAGTGCCATCGTCAGAGTCTTGCCTTCGGCGCCGGGGAACTCCACCAGATTGCCTTCCGCGAAGCGAACGAACAATCGCCGGAGCTCGGCGGCAAGAAGGATCAGCGAATCCCATGCGCCAAAGACCGCGAAGTCGTCGCCACCTGAATAGAGGACCGTGACCTTCCGCCAGAACTCGGGCTGCGAACACTGCACTTCGAGTTCTCCGGCAAAGAACTGCTTGTACATCACCGACAGGCGGATGTGTTCCTCAATGCTTTGCGCGCGCCGCAGCCGGATACCAAAGTTGTCGACGTCGCCGCGCAGAACGCCCCAGGTCGCCTGGCCTACCGCCCGCGACCCGAGTTCTGCCGGGGTCGCCGCGCGCAGCACGTCGTCCGTCGGAGCGGTGTGCCGCGCCATGGGAAGCGCATCCACGCTGCCGGACAGTGCCCAGGAATGCTTTGCGCTCTCTGTAACCACGCGGCCCGGCGCCTCAGGCGACCAGCCGGCGGAATTCGCCTGCTGCAAGTCCTTGAACGCCTCGTCCACCGGCGTTTCGGCGTCGGCCGCTGTGGTGAAGAATGCCGCGTCCACGCCATGCTCGATACTGCGCGAACGCTGGACGCTTTCGCCCAGGCGCTTGCGGACATCGCTCCAGTCGCCCAGGTTCTCGGTGACCGCCCAAACCAGGCGGAGCGTACCGCCGCTGATTTTGAGAATCTCGGCGGCCTCGTTGGTCAGAAACGCTTCGGCCTGCCCGCGGAACTCCTGCGGCAGCACGACCAGAAATTGGCCGCCGCCGCTCGATCCGAGCAGAATCTGCGCGAGGCCCAGCTCCGCTAACAGGGTTCGCGGAAGCGTTTCCGACAGCAGGCTCAGGTACTGCGCCCGGCCGAGAAACGCGGCGTCCGAATCCGCGCCTGGAGCGCGCAGGAAGTCGGCGACGCCGAGCAGTTTGCCTTGGAGGAAGATCTGAATGGACATCGACAGAGACTTTGATGCGATTCAAAACGAGCAATCGCGAAGTTCCCAAAATACCACGTACTGCAAATTCGGGGGCTGCAACAGCCGGAGGGGGTGAGTTTGGGAGGTCAGAGAAGCCACTCGGCGAGCATGCGTTCGATCTCAGCTACGGCGTTCACGGCGTGCGCGCCGAGCAATCCCAGGAGGGCTCCGGCGCAAGCTACGACGATTGCTTCCTGCCAATCCGTGACCAGATGGCTATCTATCGAGATCGGAACCGTGGATGCGACCAGCGGCGCAAAGACCAAGCACATGCTGACTACGGTGAAGATGGAGACCGCGAATCCGGCAATGGACAGCGGCAGGCGCAAGGCGAAGTACAGCACGCGTTTCCAGGCAGTAGCGTTAAGGATCGCGCCCCTCAGTCCGGGTTGCGTCGACTCAGGTTTCGGCGTGAACACAGCGCCCACCAGCGTCATCATCTGTTGGCGTTCCAATACCGCATAGAGCGAAACGATCCAAAGGGCAATCGCGAGGATCCCAATCCCAACGACGAT
>JBDTTK010000517.1:0-3886 GCA_039930685.1 Bryobacteraceae bacterium
TCATGGAAGCCAGCAGACGCAACGAGGCCGGGCGCTTCGAACCACTGGACCTCGGTGAAAACCGCTCGACGATCGCCCGTGTCCGCAACACTGCATGGTCGAAGTACCCGTATAGCGTGATCGTCGTTCCAGGGTCCGGCTCGGAAAGCGTCCAGGTGAACCTGTCCGCGGCCGGAAGGCTCCGGTTGGCTCTCGCGGCGCGTCGCTTTCGTGAGGGTAAGGCGCCGTTTCTACTCCTATCCGGTGGTTACGTGCATCCCAACCAGACGCCCTTTAGCGAAGCCGTCGAAATGAAGAAAGCGCTGATCACCGACTTCGGCATTCCCTCGAACGCCATTCTGATCGACCCGCACGCCCGCCATACGACCACCAACATGCGAAATGCCGCGCGGCAAATGTACCGCTACGGAATGCCGTTCGAAAAGAAGGCCCTCGTTACTACCGACGAATATCAGAGCGCCTACATCGAAGCGCCCGGATTCGCCGACCGCTGCATGAAGGAACTCGGCTACCTTCCGTACAAGATCCTGAGTCGCGTTTCAAAACACGACCTCGAATTTCTTCCATTGATCGAATCACTGCACCTCGACGCCACCGATCCCCTCGATCCGTAGCCTACCCGAGCGCCTCTCGATCACGCACGCCGAGCAGATACAGAATCCCGTCAAGTCCCATAGTCGAAATAGACTGCCTCGCGCTTTGCCGCACCACCGGCTTTGCGCGGAACGCAATGCCCAAGCCGGCAATCCGCAGCATCGGCAAATCGTTCGCGCCGTCGCCGACGGCAATCACCTGCTCCATGCTGAGGTTCTCGGCGTGCGCGATTTCCCGGAGCAGCGATGCCTTCCGGGCGCCGTCCACAATTTCCGAAACAACTTCGCCCGTGACGATGCCGTCGCGGATTTCCAGTTCATTCGCGTGTAGGTAGTCGATGCCGAGCCTCCGCTGGAGTTCACGTCCCATGAACGTGAATCCGCCCGAAAGAATCGCCGTCTTGTAGCCGAGGCGCCTCAGCGTCGCCGTCAGACGCTCCGCGCCGTCCATCAGCGGTACGCGCTCGATGACGGTCGCTAGTGCCGATTCCGGCAACCCGCGCAGCAGCGAGACGCGCTTTCGGAAGCTGGCCTGGAAATCCAGTTCGCCGCGCATAGCCGCTTCCGTGATTTTGGCAACCTGTTCGCCGGCTCCGGCGATCTGCGCGAGTTCATCAATCACTTCCGTCTGGATCAGCGTGGACTCCATGTCGAACGCCACCAGGCGCCGTATCCGCCGATAGACGTTGTCGTGCTGGAACGCGACGTCGATATCGTGGTCGGCGGTCAGGCGCATCAATTCCGCGCGAATCGAGTCTTCTTCTTCCGGAGCGCCGGAAACCGCAAGCTCGATGCAGACGCGCGCGGGGGCATCCGAGGGAGCATCCAGCGGCGTCCGGCCCGAGAGCCGGTCGATGCGATCGATATTCAGTCCGGCCTTGGCGACGATGCCGCTGATCTCCGCCACGTGACCAGCGGTAATCGAAGGTCCGAGGACGGTGATCAGGAATCGCCGCTTGCTCTGGCTTGTCACCCATCCCTGATACTCGTCACCCGAGATCGCCGTAAACCGGATCTGCACGCCCAACTCATGCGCCTTCAAGAGCAATTCGGTGAGCAGCGGCGACGACTTCATCTCTGGCGTCATTTCGACGAGCAGACCGAGCGCGAGCGCGTCGTGAATCACTGCCTGCCCGATATCGAGGATCCGCGCGCCGGAGCCCGCTAGGATGCTGGTCAGCGAGTGCGTGACGCCCGCCTTATCATGGCCGGTGATATCGATCAGCAGAACGCGGGAGTCGGGCGAAACAGGCATGAACTCTAATTCTAACGGCGTCAACCCTACTCACAGGGACTTCGCGGACGGCGCGCGCGCGAATGATACCCTGTGGAATTGCCAAACCCAGTCATCACTGAAACCAACCTCGCCGGACTTCGCTTAGTCGCGCGCGGCAAGGTCCGCGACATCTACGACGTTCCGGACGAAAACGCGCTCCTTTTCGTCGCCACGGACCGCATCTCCGCCTTCGACTACATCCTCGCCACCGGCATCCCGGACAAAGGGCGCGTGCTCGCACAGACAACGCTCTTCTGGCTCGACTTTCTACGCGACGTGATTCCGAACCACCTGCTATCGACCGATGTCTCGCGATTCGGCCCGAACCTCGAAGGACGCGCGATGCTTGTCCGCAAAGCGCGCATGATCGACGTCGAATGTGTCGCGCGGGGCTACATTTCAGGCTCCGGCTGGAAGGACTATAAGGCGACGGGCGCCATTTGCGGCATCCCGCTTCCGGCGGGCCTCCGCGAATCGGACCGTCTTCCCGAGCCCATCTTCACACCCGCCACGAAAGCACAAAGCGGGCACGACGAGAACATTCCGTTCGAGCAGGTGTGCGCATCCATCGGACAGCCGCTGGCCGACCGCCTTCGTGATCTGACGCTCGCAATCTACAACAAAGCAGCGGCCTACGCGCTGACGCGCGGCATCATCATCGCCGACACAAAGTTCGAGTTCGGCTTCGTTGGAGACGAGTTGATCCTCTGCGACGAAGTGCTCACACCGGATTCCTCGCGCTTCTGGCCGCTCGAGACGTATTCGCCGGGCGGCGCGCAGCCATCGTACGACAAGCAATACGTTCGCGACTACCTCGAATCCATTCACTGGAATAAGCAGCCCCCGGCGCCCTCACTCCCGTCCGAAGTCGCCGAGCGGACCAGCGAGAAGTACAAGCAGGCGTACCGCGTGCTCGCTGGCCGAGAACTTCCGTGAGTGGCGCGAACTCCGACCTCCGGCTGCGGCGGGGAACCTTGGCCGACCTGGCCATCGTCATGCATCACCGATTGGAGATGTTCCGCGAGATGGGTTCGACGGACGCACAACTCCAGGCAATGGAGGCTTCGTCGTGGCCGCACTTTAGAGAGCGGCTGGCGGATGGCCGGTATCAGGCGTGGTTTATCGAGGATGCAACCGGACACGCCGCCGCCGGGGTGGGTCTCAGCCTTATCGAGTACGTTCCGGGTCCGCGCGATCCGCAGCCACGCCGCCCGTTGGTAGTCAACGTCTATACGGAGCCGGAATATCGGCGCCGTGGACTCGCCCGGCTGCTAATGGACGAACTGATCGGCTGGTGCCGCGCTCAAGGCTTCCCGTCCGTCGTTCTGCACGCGAGCGACGACGGACGCCGCCTCTATGAGTCGCTGGGGTTCATACCCACGAACGAGATGCGGCTGCGATTCGATTGACTCACTTCTTGTCTGAAACCGCCACCACGTGACCGCGCGTGCGGAAGAAGAGCACGCCATCGGAGACGGCGGGACTCGCCATCGAGATTTCGCCCATCTTGTTGGTCGCGAGCAATTCAAAGACTGGTCCTGCCTTGATCACGTAGACTTCGCCTTCCTCGCTCGTGAAATACACCCGGCCTCCGGCTAGCACTGGCGATGCGGAGAAGCCTGTAGTGCCCGCCCCCAGCCGCTGCTGATAGTGCATTTTGCCAGTCGCGGCGTCGTAGACTTTCAATACGCCGCGATCCGAGCAACTGTACAGTAGTCCGCCGGAAACGATTGGCGTCTGCATATACGCGCCGTTCTTCACTTCACTCCAGACGACCCCGGCGCTCGTTCGCGATCCGGCTTCGGGAGTGATGTCACCATCGGCATCGGGCTTGATCGCATAGAGCGGCGCCGGACCGCTATGCGCATTCGTCACGTAGATCAACCCTTCGGCAAAAATAGGCGTCGGCACCGGAATGTCGCCTTCCGATTTCAGGCGCCATCGCTCCTTACCTGTCGCCAGATCGTAGGCGGCGATGTACGGCCAGGCATTCAATATGACGAGCGCGCGATTGCCC
>JBDTTK010000518.1:0-3879 GCA_039930685.1 Bryobacteraceae bacterium
CGGTCACAGCGGAATTCTAGCGGCACTGGAAGGACCTCGCGATCGAGCCGGATGTGTACATCCGCACCACCAGCCAGCAGCACCATCGCACCGTCCAGTGGCTGTTCGAGCGCGCGCGCGCCAACGGGTATATCTACAAGGGCACGTACACCGGCCAATATTGCGTATTTGACAATTTGTATGTCAACGACGCGAAGCCCGGCGACGCCTGCCCAACCTGCGGACGGCCCACTGAAACGGTGAGCGAGGAGAACTTCTACTTCAAGCTGTCGGCGTTTCAGGACCGGCTGCTGGAATTGTTCGACAAGCAGCCGGACTTCCTGCTTCCGGAAACGCGCCGCAACGAGGCGTTGGCTTTCATCCGCGGCGGCCTCGATGATCTCTCGATCACGCGGACCACGATCAAGTGGGGCATTCCCGTTCCGGGCGAGGCGCCTCACGTAATCTACGTTTGGTTCGACGCGCTCATCGCCTACCTGAGCGCGGTCGGCGGACCCGACTACAAGGATCGCGGCTTCTGGCCGGCGGACCTCCATATGATCGGCAAGGAAATCGTGCGCTTTCACGCGGTTTTCTGGCCCGCGTTCCTGATGGCCGCCGACCTTCCGCTTCCGAAGCGGATCTTCGCGCACGGCTGGCTGCTGGTTGAACAGGACAAGATGAGCAAGTCGCGCGGCAACATCGTGCGGCCTCTACCGATCACGCACGTCGTCGGGAATGACGCCCTCCGGTATTTCCTGCTGCGCGAAATCGTGTTCGGACAAGACGGCAGCTTCAGCTACGACGCAATGGTGCAGCGCTACAATTCTGACCTCGCCAACGGCCTGGGCAATCTCGCCAGCCGCACGCTGAGCATGATTCAGCAGTATCGGGAGGGCATAATTCCGTCCTGCGACGGCACCCAAAGAATCGCCGAAGCGGCGACCGTTACGGTCGAGAGCGCGCTGGAGAGCTTTGAGAAGTTTGAATTCTCCCGCGCCTTGGAAGTCATTTGGCAACTGATCTCGACCGTTGACAAGTACATTGTCGAACAGGCTCCGTGGAAGCTCTCGAAGGACGAATCCAACTGCAGCCTGTTGAATGAAACCCTGTACACCGCCGCCGAAACGGTTCGCATCCTTTGCATTCTGCTCGAGCCCGTAATCCCAGAGTCCGTGCGCAAGATCTGGGCGCAGCTAGGCATGCCGAAATCGTTGGACGAAGCACGCGTGTCCGACCTGCATTGGGGTCATATGCCGGAAGGCCAGAAGCTCGGCGAAATTTCCGGAGTCTTCCCGCGGCTGGACGGCAAGATCGTCATCCCGAAGATGCAAGAGCTCGAAATCGAGGAAAAAGCCCGCCAGGACGCTCTGCTGGGCCGAAAAGCCGAGGAACCCGCTCCAGAGCCGGTCTCCGCTCCAGGCGGAATGCCTCTCGCTCCCACGATCACGATAGACGACTTCGTCAAGATTGACCTCCGCGTCGGCGTCGTGAAGACGGCGGAACCGCTGAAGGGTTCCGACAAGCTTCTGCATCTCACCGTCGACATCGGCGAGGCGGAACCGCGTACGCTCGCCGCCGGAATCGCCGCCGCCTACAAACCGGAGCAGCTCGTCGGCCGCAAAGTCGTCATCGTCGCGAATCTCGCGCCACGAAAACTGCGCGGAATCACCTCGAACGGCATGATCGTCGCAGCATCCCTAGAAGGCGGATCGCCCGCGCTTGCAAGCTTCCTCGAAGAAGTCCCCATTGGGGCGCGTTTGAAGTGACCGCCGGATACACCCTAGTCGACACGCACTGTCACCTCGATTCGAAGGAATTCGACGCAGACCGCGAAGAGACCATCCAGCGCGCGTTCGATGCCGGCGTTTCGACGATGGTCGCCATCGGAACCGGCGGCGGACCTCCCGATCTCGAAGCCGGGATCCGCCTCGCCGAGCGCCACGCCGGTTTCTACGCAACGGTCGGCGTGCACCCGCACGACGCGTCCAAGGCGACCGACTCGGACTTCACGAATCTGGCGGGACTGCTGCGGCATCCAAAGGTTGTGGCGCTGGGCGAGATCGGGCTCGACTACCATTACGACTTCGCTCCGAAGGAACGCCAGCACGAGGTATTCCGCGAACAAATGCGCCTCGCCGCCGAAGCTCAAAAGCCCATCGTGATTCATACACGAGAAGCATGGGACGATACGTTCCGGCTGCTGGAGGAGCACTGGCGTCCGGCGGGACTCGGCGGAATTATGCATTGCTTCTCGGGCGGTCCGGAGGAAGCGCGGCGATCGCTCGACCTGGGATTCCACCTGAGCTTCGGCGGCATCGTCACCTATCCGAAAGCCCTAGACGTCCAGGAAGCCGCCCAACTGGCCCCGCTCGACCGGATTCTGGTGGAGACCGACGCTCCGTATCTTGCCCCCGTTCCGCGTCGTGGAAAGCGGAACGAACCAGCCCTCATGGTCCATACAGTGGAGCGCCTTGCGGCCTTGCGCGGACAGACTCCGGCGGAGATTGCGGCCG
The DNA here is from genome assembly GCA_039930685.1 of Bryobacteraceae bacterium. Classification (GTDB taxonomy): domain Bacteria; phylum Acidobacteriota; class Terriglobia; order Bryobacterales; family Bryobacteraceae; genus JBBQWZ01. The sequence continues at coordinate 2,496 of JBDTTK010000518.1, forward strand.
CCACGACCCGGAATTTCGAGCGGTTGTGTTTGCGCTACACTTGAGAGTTTTGCATGGGATTCGCCAAGCTTAGCCAGTCGCTCACAGCCCTCGAGATCTTCGATCTGGTGCGTAAAGACCTCGAACGCGTCGAACGCGAAATCGGTCTCGAAGGCATTTCTTCGGTCGACGCGATCACCATGATCGGCCAGTATCTGCAGACAGGCGGCGGCAAACGGCTGCGGCCGATGCTGGTCCTGTTGTCGGCCAAACTAGTCGGACCTCCGGAAGCCAGCGACCCCTCCATTCGCATGGCGGCAATCGTTGAAATGATCCATACGGCGACGCTCGTCCACGACGACGTCATCGACATGGCGAAGACACGGCGCGGCCGTCCGTCGATCAATGTGGTCTGGGGCAATCACACTTCGGTGCTGGCCGGCGACTGGCTGTACATGCAGGCTTTCCAGGTGGCCCTGCGCGAGCGGAACTTCCATATCCTCGACCTGCTCATCAGCCTGACGCAACTCATGGTCGAAGGCGAACTGCTTCAGCTCCAGCGCATCGGGCAGATTGAAATCACCGAAGCCGACTACATGGAACTGATCGACCGAAAGACGGCGAGTCTGTTCAGCGCCTGTGCGCGTCTGGGATCGCACACCGGCGGCGCCGAAGAAGCGGCCGAGACCAAACTCGGCGAGTTTGCCTGGAACCTCGGAATCGCCTTCCAGCTTGTCGACGATATCCTGGACTTTACGTCGAGCGAACGCATCCTTGGGAAGCCGGTAGGAAACGACCTGCGGGAAGGCAAAGTCACCCTCCCGCTGATTTACGCTCTTGAGAAAGCGAGTTCCGCCGAGCGGAAACTCGTCGAGACCGTGCTCGCCGACGAGAACTACAATCAGGTTCCATTCGTTCAAATTCTGAAAATTATCAACCACCACGGCGGCATCGAGCGCGCCAAACAGAGGGCGCAGAGCTTTACCGACAAAGCCCGCGCCATCATCGCAAGCTATCCGGATTCGCCATATCAGCGCGCGCTGCTCGCCGTGACGGATCTCGTGACGGATCGCGATCACTAGGCCGCGAACGCCCGCTCGTGTAAAATAGGCGGGTTTGCAAGTCCCGGACGTACTTACTTCATGATTCGCTTCTTCGTCCAGACTCTCCTTAAGCTCCTGTTCCGCATGGAGATCGAAGGCAGCATCCAGCCGACGCAGAAGCTGCTGATCCTGGCGAATCACCAATCGTTCCTCGACGGGTTGCTGCTTGGCGCGTTTCTTCCGGTGAAGCCGACCTGGCTCGTGCACAAACAAGTCCTCCAGCACTGGCACTTCCGCTTCTTCCTGCGATTTCTACCGCACCTCGCCATTGACTCGAAGAGTCCGCTGTCCATCAAGGCGAT
>JBDTTK010000519.1:0-3876 GCA_039930685.1 Bryobacteraceae bacterium
GCGCACCACCCAATGGTCAGACGCATAGACAACCGTGCCAATTCCCTCCCCCAATCGCCGGAGCTGTTTTCCCGTCAATTCGTCAGGAATCTGCGACAGCACCCGGCGTTGCGGAAGTTCGACGCTGCGCGCAGGATGGGGTGCCACTCGAGGAGCCCTCTTTTCTCGTACCCAACCTATCGCAGATTCGTGGCGCCGTTTCTGTGTTAGACGAAAAGTCTAAAGTACCCCGAACTGCCTGTCTGCCGCCTCGATATCCCTGGAAATACGGGCTGGCGCGGCACGGCCGCATTCTCTCCGCCGAACCAGCATGCGGCTCTTGAACCCCGTTCATCTTGTCGTCGGATGTACTACTATCGAAGGTAAAGTACGAGGACTCGTATTTCGAGTTTTGCTGCCGCCGGATCTTTTGACGCACAATGCCAACTCCGCACCATCAGACTCACATGTATTTCACCCGGATTTCTTTGATCTTTTTCTTTCTAACCCTTGTAGTTTCCGGCTCGGCGGCAACACACTCCTCCTTCGCGAAGCTTCCGCTGTCGTTCGAACGGCAAATCGATGGCCAATCGGAGCGCTTCATCGCCCGCGGCCCGCGATACATGATCTCCGTCGACGGCTCGGCGGCAACGGTCTGCGTTGAGTCGGCATCGGCACCATGCAAGCCCATTACGATTTCGTTTGCCGGAGGACGCCCGGGTGTGGCAAGACCCGGAACTGAGCTTCCGGGAAAGATCAACCACATCTATGGAAACGATCCAACGAAGTGGCGGCTTGGACTGTCGACCTACGACCGGGTGACCTATGCGGGCGTATATCCCGGTGTCGACGTAGTTTATTACGGCAACCAGCAAAACCTGGAATTCGACCTGGTTCTCCAGCCGGGCGTCAATCCCGATGAAGTGCGGCTGAATGTAGGCGGCGCGGAGGATCTCCGAATTGACGCGAAAGGCGACCTCGTCATCGCCACTAGGGGCGGTCCGCTGCACATGGCTCTGCCGGCCGTGTATCAACAGCTCGAGAGTTCCCGCAAAGCGGTCAGCGGGCATTTCCGGTTACGGAAGGACAAGCAGATTTCCTTCGAACTAGGCGAATACGACCGTTCAAAGCCTTTGGTCATCGACCCGAGCATCGCGTATGCGACTCTCTTTGGCGGGCTGTTCAACACCGACATAAGGGCCGTCGCCGCCGATTCGGACGGAAATGTTTATCTGGCTGGCTCAACACTCTCTTCCGACTTCCCGACTCTGAACCCTGCGCAGCCGAGTCTTCACGGACTGGGCGAAGGATTCGTGGCAAAGCTCAATTCGACCGGAACCACCCTTCTCTACGCGACATTTCTCGGGGGCGTATCGACGGACTCCATGTCCCGCATCGCAGTGGATTCCTCAGGCGCCGCCTGGGTCGCTGGATCTTCATCGAGCATCGATTTCCCTTTGTTGAACTCCATTCAGGGCGCGTATGGATTCGATCTGAATCTGCGGTCCGTAATCGTCAAATTATCCCCCTCTGGAGCGCTGGCTTTTTCCTCTTTCCTGAGATCGGATGGAAACTCGCAGATAGATGCTCTCGCGCTCGATGCCACCGGAAACGTGTATGTTACGGGTGCAGCCGAGGCCGGTCTGCCGACCACGCCGGGCGCCTACCGGCCGGCGCCCGCTGCGCAGTCCTTCGCGGCGGAAGGGTTCGCCGCGAAACTCTCCACAACCGGAGCCCTCACCTATTGCACTTACCTCGGTCCATTTCCTCTGAGTCCAAAGGCTATTTCGGCGGACGCGAATGGAAATGCGCTGATCGCCGGTTCCAATCTGTCGACGAACCTGCCCAGCCCTCCAGTGATCGGGCTCCGCCTTGGCTCCGGGTTTGTCTCGTTCGTGACCAGGTTGAATTCCGCCGGCAGCGCTCTAGACTACTACGCGGCCTTTGCGGAGGATACCAGCACGCCAACAGGACTGATCTTCGCGGTCTCCGCCGCTTCCAATGGCAACGTCTATTTTGCGACCACCGTTCTGTCGCCGCCATACGTGCTCGGCTCCTCTAACCCCATCGCTTCGGTCTATGTGGCAACGCTCGATAGCACCGGATCGACGCTTCTGGCGTCTCGCAAGCAGGCTTTTGACAGCAAAGTAGCCTCGACGGTTTCTGCACTGACTCTGGACGCAACCGGAAACCTCTTTTTTGGCGGACGCACCAACTCTTCCACGATCCCCATCGCTTCAGCCGCACAATCGACCACATCCGCGCAGCTGATTTCTTTGTTTCAAACCTCAAACGCCGGCTCGACGTGGACGCCTGCTGACCAAACCGTCCCCTCGGTCGTCAAATCCTTGCTGCTGACCCCGTCGAACGCCAACACCCGAATCGCGGGTGCCGCCAACGGCATTTATCGCTCCACGGACGCCGGTGCTACCTGGTCGAGCGTGTTCAACGGCGGACCATCCGACATACAACGAAGTCCCGCGAATCCGAATACGCTCTATGCGGCGGTCGGCGTGTCGATCTATCGATCGTTGGACGCCGGACTTACCTGGACCTTCCGAAACGTGCTCTCTGTGTTCTATCCCGCGAAGCTGGCGTTGGATCCTTCCAACGAGAGCGTCGCCTATTGGTACGGCGGGAACGTCGGTGTGCGTAAATCCACGGATGGTGGCGGCAACTGGACACCGATCGGCGCGGCGAGTCTGCCTGCCGGCCTTGTGGTGGACAAGCTGATCACAACGTCTGACGGAAGTCTCTACGCTTGCTATGGCGCCAATGGCGTCTACAAGAGTGTCGACGGCGGAGCGAACTGGACGAATACATTAGCCGGCACCGCGTGTACCGGAATGGCCGCGGCGCCGGGAAATGCAGCCGTAGTCTACGTCTCGAGTGGCACGCAAATGTTCCGTACAGCGAATGCGGGGACCCTGTGGACGCCGATTTCACCTGTGTACGGCAGAGTCCTCGCCGTCTCCCCGACCGACCCCGCCACCGTCTACCTGTCTTCCGCTGACTCTTCGGTCAAAGTCTCCACCGACAGCGGCGCGACCTTCAGCCCGCTGACCACGGGGATTGATACCGCACAACCGACCTCTCTGGTCATCGATCCGGCCGATACATCGAGAATGTTTCTGGTCGGCCAGACCACGTTCGTCGCATTCCTCTCGAAAGTTACCGGGGCCGGAACCTCGATTGCTTACGCAACCTACCTTGGCGGATCGCTCGGATCGGACTCGTTGGCCGCACCCGGCGTTTCGAGTATTGCCTTGAGTGCCGACGGCGAGGCGATTGTCGCAGGCGGCGTCCAGGCTGACGGGTTTCCGGTTACGCCCTCGGCCTACCAGTCCGTGCCGCCAAGTGCCGATCCAATCGGATTTGGTTTTGTCGCTCGAATCTCGGAGACCACTCCGGCCTGCACCGTCACGGTTACTCCCGGAGACATCGTCACTGGGGCTCTGGATGGCCGGGCCGTTTTCGCCGTCGTCGCGCCGAGCGGATGCGCGTGGACCGTTTCGAGCGACCAGACCTGGGCGCGCGTCTCTCCGGCTAGCGGGAGCGGTACCGGAAACATCACTGTCCTTCTCGACGGCGCGCCTAACCTGAGCGCAACCCGCACCGCCACTATCACGGTCAATGCCGTTATGAGAAAGGTTATCCAATCCGGCGGAGCCTGTCCGAACTTCTATTCGACCTCGTTCCTTCAAGTGCCGGTGTCGGGCGGACCGTTCTCCATCAATGTCACGGCGGACGCAGCCTGCGACTGGCAATTCGTGAACTTCTCCCCGAACTCGGTTGCTGTCACTGCGGGTGGTTCAGGTACGGGCAACGGATCGGTCAGCCTCACGGCGACCGCGAATCCAGGACCCTCGCGAGCCCTGCAGTTTGCCGTGAATGGTC
>JBDTTK010000520.1:0-3874 GCA_039930685.1 Bryobacteraceae bacterium
ACGCCGCTTTGATCCCAATTGGCTGCTCGGACAGGGCACCCTGTTGCACCGGCACACAGTGAAGGCGGATCGCGGCAGCGCCTCCGCGGAATCCGCCAGTCAGGGTTCGACCGTCGCCGCCCCTTGACTGTCAGTCTGGCGGCTGCCTGCAGAACGAAGCCAATTTCGCATAACTCATTCCGCTGGTATCCGTTAGCTGGAGTGCCCACCGGTCGCATAGATCATGAGTTCGTTCGGGAGCGCCGCTCTCTACGTTCGCGGTTCTCCACGCAGGTTAGGGTTCCTCTCCCCTAAGGATCCAGCTCTCGAATCGGATGCTCGGCCACTACGAGCGTGTCGAGCGAAACGAGCGCGACCTTACCGTCGCGCCGATAGGGGAAACGGCTGTCGCGTATGGGCGGCTGGACGAATCGAAGTGGGCTTTTGGGCAACTTCCCGCTCAGGTTTTTGAGAAGGCGCGCTGCGCGCGCGCCTGCTGCAATTCGTGGAGGAGGCGCATGATGTTGTATGCGCTGAGTTCGATCAGAAGGCGAGTCACTTTCTCGTGCTGCGCGTCGCTCAAGTCATCCTCGACCGCCTTCATGGCGGAGACCAGACTAGCCGACTGCTTTTCGAGTTCGTCGCTGTCGATGACGCCATCGGCCATGGCATCGACAAATGTCGTCAGCTTTTGCACCTGCTCGTCGATGATCGGGACCTCTGTCTTTTCGTCCAGCCATTCCACTCGTGCCATGAAAGTTCTCCTTATCGCAGATCGTTTCGTAGTTCTAAGAAGCGGCGCTGCAAGTTTTCGCGGCCGCCCGGTTCCTGGACGCGCTTGCGGAATGCGTCGGGGAGGAATTCCGCCTCCGTACATTCGAGCATTGCGGAAATCTCCTGCATTTCTTTTTCGAGGCCTTCGAGCGAGGGAAGGAAGCCAGCCAGTTCCTGCTCGAGCGTGGCCTTGTCGAGACAGCCTTCGCCGTTGACCCGCGTGCGGCGGGCGGCGCGTGTGACGATGCCCTCGATGTCAGCGCCGGAGAGACGGCCCGTCGCCTGCACCTCGGGGATCTGGTCATCGGTCAACTTCACGCCCGCTTTGCGAGCCATGGCGACGAACATCGCGCGGAGCTCCTCAGCCAGCGTCGGATAGAAGAGTGGGATGTGGACCTCGGCGCGGCCTTGCCGTTTGAGATCGATGGGCAAAAGATCGGGACGGCAGGTGAGCAGCATCCACAGGATCTTGCCCCGATACCGGGTGTCGCCCATTTGGGCGGCGATGAGCGAGAAGACCCGGCTCGACGTACCGGAGTCGCCTTCCTGATCGCGGTCGCCGAGCGCGGCGTCGGCTTCGTCGATGACCACGAGCACAGGACCCATGGCGCGGAGCACGCCGAGGACGCGCTCCAGGTTTCCTTCGGTTTCGCCAACGTACTTGGAGCGAAAGTTCTTGAGCGTGACGCATGGGACGCCCATTTCCCCGGCCATGCATTGCGCAAGGAACGTCTTGCCGGTGCCGACCGGACCGCACACGAGGTAGCCCATGGGCAGCGTTTCGGTGTCGCCGATCTTGAGCAATTTCGCGTCTTCCCGGAGGCGCTGCTTCACGGCAGCGTGGCCGACGAGGACCTCGGTGGTCCACTTGGGCTGAATGAATTCGAGCAGGCCGCGGCACTGGCGCTCAATGAGTTCTTTCTTGAGATCGCGCATGCGTGCTGTGTCCAGACGCTTGCCGGATTCGAGCGCGGACTGAATCATGACGTTCATGTCGACGAGGGAGATGCCCGCGGTGAGGCGCGCGAGTTCCGGCTCGGTGTAGTCCGAGACAGCGGCGAGGTCGCGGTTCTGGACGGCGTGGCGCAGAAACTGCGCGCGCGCAGGTTCGTCGGGCATGGCGACTTCAACGACCGAGATGTAGGGATTCGAGACGACGCGCTCGCTGATCGCGGCGGCGCTTTCGTCCATCAGCACGACCGCCATGTTCAGGCGCTTGATGTGCGGACTGGCGGCCCAATTTAGAAGCGTGACGACCTGCTGCGAGGCGGCGGCGCTGAGGCGTCCAGGTTCGCCGTTCGGAATTAGGAACGACGCGTGATCAATGAGGATCGCCGCGCTGACTTCCTTTTTCTCGCCGGCCATGATGTTGTTCTGTACGAACCGGTCAAGCAGGGCGAAGGCGGTGGCGGGATCTTTGCGGGCGGCGGAAAGATCGCCGACCTTCTCGTTCGCGCGGACCACCATGTCCTTGAGGCGCGCGGCGTCGCGTCCGGCAAAGGCGCGAAGTCCGCGGGCGAGGTCGTAATAGAGGACGAGGTCCCAGCGGCCGAAGACTTGCTCCGCAAGGAAGTCGGTGAGCGTGCCGTAGGCGGACCCGTCGGCGGACAGCGCAACAAGGTCGTGGACGTTGCCATTGAGGACGAACAGCGACGTGGAACCGGAGAAATACAGGCCGGAAAGCTCCGCCGCCCACTTGGGAAACCAATCCGGCACGCGTGCCGGCTGGCCGGTTGCTTTTTCGGTGACGTTCACTGCGCTACCTTCCTCCAGTCGGCGTCGAGGATGGCGGGCGGCTCCTGCATCTGGTCGACGAGGCCGGTGAGCTGCTGCAATTCGCGGATGGCGCCTTCGGTCGATTGGACGCTTTCGGCGACGCCTTCGATCTGGCTCGACAAGGCGTCGGGATCCTGGCGGTTGATGCTGGATTCGGCGAGGCCCTGAATCTTGGCCTCGATGCGATCGAGTTCGAGCCTCACGTATTCGGCGTTATCGACGGCCTTCTTGTAATTCTGCAAGCGAAGCTCCTGGGCGGCGACGCTGTCTTCGAGGGAGCGCTTGAAGCGCTCGTCTTGCAGTCCGCCCGCTAATTTCGCTTTGGCTTCGGCTACGCGAGCCTGGATCTGAGATTCATTGGTGGTGCCCAGAAAGCGATCGAGACCTTGCTGCGAAACGAGAAGCCGCAGGAAGATCCACAGCAGACGGTCGAGCGCGGGAGTGCTCAGATCCTCGCTGGCGCTCCGTTGGCCGCCGACGCCCCGGGCAATGGACTTCATCTCCAGACAGCGTCCGCGCAGGGATTCAAACCGGCGGCGGGAGTCCGGCAGAAGAGAGTTGACGATCTCGGGCAGCGAGTCGCCGGCGCCTTGCCGGGCCTGGGCCGGACCCGGCTGTTGCGATTCCTTGTAGACCAGGGCGTCGATGGCGTCGCGGAACCTGGGGCGGGAAATGAGGCCGCCGAGGTAGGTGACTTCGGCGGCGATGACCAGGGGGATGAGAGCGTCGGGAATGGGGGTCAGTGCAGCCGCGGCGCATCCGCCGATGAAGAGAAGCATATTCCAGCGATAGAGGAAAGCGTGCTTCAGGTAATCGGCGATTCCGGCGGCCGCCGGCTTCATTTCTGTGCCTCGAGCTTTTCGACGATATCCCGGATGCCGAAGACAACCTCGTTGAATTCGGTCTCGCGCTGCATTTCGCGAGCAGGCCGGTCGGGGCTCGGCACTTCCATTTCCTTAATGATAGTGCCGGGCGCAGTGGAGAGAATGTAGAGGCGATCGCCCAGAAATACAGCCTCTTCGACGGAGTGCGTCACGAAGAAGACGGTGGCTTCCTGTTCGCGCCAGAGCTTCACGAGGAGATCCTGCATATTCAGGCGCGTGGCCGGATCGAGCGCGCCAAACGGCTCGTCCATCAGGATGATCCGCGGCGAAAGGATCAGCGTCCGAGCAATGGCGACGCGCTGCCGCATGCCGCCCGAAAGTTGATGAGGGTATTTGCTGCCGTCGCGAAGCGGGTCGAGCCCGACGCGGGACATCCAGGTGCGGGCGCGGTCGTCGCGCTCTTTCGAAGACACGCCGGAACATTCGAGTCCGAAGGCGATGTTGTCGACGACGGTGCGGTT
>JBDTTK010000521.1:0-3870 GCA_039930685.1 Bryobacteraceae bacterium
GTCCTTGGTGCGGGAGGCGAGATCCAAGACGGCGTAGTTGGCGGTGAGCGAGTATTCGATCGACTGGCGGAAGTGCCACTTCTGGGGAGGCACTGGAAAGCGCAGGATCTCGCTCGAGATCTGGCGTTCCGGAACGAAGGGGATTTCCATGGGCGTCGGGTTGCCGATGGTCTCGGTGAGGATGCCGATCATGTTGTGGAAGTCAGTGGTGGTGCGGAGTCCGCCGTTGTACCAGACGGAGTAGCTGGATCCGCCGCGCGTGGTGGCGCCTGGTTTGCCTTCGACGATGAAGCGGGACTGGATGGCGGCACCAACCTGATCGATACCGATCATCACCAGGGGATCGAACCAGTAGCTCGCGGGATCGCGGAACGGGGGCACGAAGAGCACGGTGCCGAGCGGGCCGGTCTGGTGATGGTTATACATGATTTGCGGAAACCACTCGTGATAAAGCTGGCGGTTCATGTTGATGGTTTCCGATTGCGTAGCCATGTAAAAGTCGCGATTGTTGTCGTGGCCGACGTATTTCTGATAGAGCCGGGTGGGGACGTAGACGCGCTTCGTGGGTTCCTTCTCGCTCATGTAGCTGGTGGTTACCATCTCCTGGCCGTCGGGGTTGGCCTGGACGAAGAGGATGATCGTTGAGTCGAGGATACGCATGGTTTCGGGGTCCGTGCGGCTGAGGAAGGTGTAGAGCGTTTCCATCAACTGTTGAGCGCCGAGCACTTCGCTGGCGTGCAGTCCGCCGTCGATCCAGACGACGGCCTTGCCTTCGGCGGCGAGCTTTTTCGCTTCGTCGTCGGTGAGGCCTTCGGCGAGGGCAAGTTTACGGGCGATTTCTTTGTAGTGCGCGAGCTTCTTGTGGTTCTCGGGAGAGGTGACGATGGCCATCCATTGCGGACGGCCCTCTTCGGATTTGCCGATCTCGACCAGCTTCATGCGGTCGCTTTCTTTCGCCAATTTCTGCCAGTAGTCGCCTAGCTGGGAATAGGTCGCGAGAAAGTAGTCGTCGCCGATGTTGTTACCAAACTGCTCCTTAGGCGTCGTAATTCTGGGGGCAGCCGTGGCCGCTTTCGGCTGAGCAAGCAGATGCTCCGCACCCTGCGAGCCGAGCCAGAAGACACTTAGAGCGGCAAGAACGAGCATGCGCATATCGCGTGATTGTACCCTAGAGGAGAAGAACGCGTCACACCTATGAAATGTTACTCGCGATGGTTTTTAGCCGGTATTCTGGCGATTGTTCCGGCGTTCGCGCAGTCCTTGAAGGACTTCGAGAAAACGGTGACGGAGTTCACCCTGGCGAACGGACTGCACTTCCTAATCATCGAACGCCACGGCGCGCCGGTGGTGTCATTCAACACGTATGTCAACGCGGGTTCGGTGGATGACCCAAACGGGCAGACCGGCATCGCTCACATGATGGAGCACATGGCGTTCAAGGGGACGCCGACCATCGGCTCGAAGAGCTGGGCCGGGGAGAAGGTCGCGCTGGCAGCCATCGACGCCACCTACGACAAGTTGGAGCAAGAGCGCCGCAAGGGCCAGAAGGCGGACAAGAGCAAGGTGGCGGCGCTCGAAGTGGAGCTTCAGAAGGCCATCGCGAAGGCCGACGATTACGTTCAGCAGAGTGAATATGAGCGCGTGGTCGAACGAAACGGAGGCGTGGGCCTGAATGCAGGAACTTCCGAGGATTCGACTAATTATTTCTACAGTTTCCCGGCGAACCGAATCGAGCTTTGGTTCATGCTCGAATCGGCACGGTTCCGGAATCCCGTTTTCCGGGAGTTTTACAAGGAGCGCGATGTAGTTCGCGAGGAGCGGCGGATGCGGGTGGAGTCGTCGCCGCAGGGCAAGCTGGTGGAGTCGATGCTGGCCGCCGCCTATATGGCGCATCCGTATCACACGATGCCGGGCGGATGGGGAAGCGACATCGAGAACTTCCGGGAGCCTGAGGCGATGCGGTTCTTCCGCACGCATTACGTACCGGCGAACATCACGATCGGCATCGCGGGCGATGTGGATCCGAAGACGGCGCGCGCGCTGGCCGAGAAATATTTCGGGACGATTCCGGCGGGTCCTCTGCCGGCGCCGGTCCGCACGGTTGAACCACCGCAAGAGGGCGAACGGCGGGTTACGGTGGAGTCGCCGGCGCAGCCGTTCCTGGCGATTGCGTATCACGTGCCGGATGGGCGCCATCCGGATTCGGATGCGATCGACATCCTGTCGGATGTGCTGTCGAGCGGCCGGACGGGAATCATGTACAAGGAACTGGTCCGGGATAAGCAGATCGCTCTCGGTGCGGGGATGCAGACCGACTTTCCGGGGACCAAGTATCCCAGCCTGGTTCTCTTCTTCGTGGTGCCGAGCGCGGGGCACTCGATTGAGGAGTGCGAAAAGGCTGTGTACGAGATTGAGGAGCGTGTGAAGAAGACTCCGGTGGATGCGGAGGCTCTGCGGCGAGTGAAGACGAAGCTGAGAGCTCAGCTGATCCGCAAGCTCGACAACAACATGGGCCTGGCTTCGGAGCTGACGTCGTACGCGGTCCTCGAAGGGGACTGGCGTCGCCTGTTCACATCGCTGGACGACATCGAGAAGGTGACGGCAGCGGACGTTCAGAGGGTGGCGCAGAAGTATCTGACCAAACAGAATCGAACGGTCGCGTGGACGGTTCAGCCGCCTGCGGCGAAGGAGGCGAGGTGAGAGCCGCACTGATTTGCTTTGCCGCTGTTGTGGGTGCGATGGCGCAGACAGCGCCTCCGCCGCTTGAGAACTACAAAGCGCTGAAATATCCGCCGTTGAAGCAGGTGACGATACCGACGCCAGAGACGTTCACGATGCCGAACGGCATGAAGGTCTACCTGCTCGAGGATCATGAATTGCCGGTGATTTCGGGGTTCGCGTTTGTGCGGACCGGAAATCTGCTTGACCCGAACGACAAGCGCGGCGTTGCCGAGTTGACCGGCTCGGTTCTGCGGACGGGCGGCACGAAGGCGAAGACGGGAGACCAGATCGACGAGGAGTTGGAGAACGTAGCTGCGTCGGTCGAGAGCTCGATGGGTGAAACGTCGGCGACCGTCGGCTTCTCGTCCTTGAAAGAGCACAGCGACAAGACGCTGGCTGTGTTCCACGATCTGTTGACGGGTCCGGAATTCCGGCAGGACAAGATTGACCTGCTGAAGTCGCAATACCGCAGCGCGATTTCGCGGCGGAACGACGATGCGAACGAAATTGCGACGCGCGAGTACGCCACGCTGCTGTACGGTGCGGACTCGCCGTACGGCTGGCGGATTGAATACAAGCACCTGAACAACATTTCACGGGCGGATTTGGAGGCGTTTTATGCGCGCTACTATTTTCCAGCCAATATCATGATGGCCGTGTATGGCGATTTCAAATCGGCGGACATGAAGGCGAAGCTCGAGGCGGCGTTTGCGTCCTGGACCGTCAAACAACCACCGGTGCCGGCGTTTCCGAAGGTGACGCAGGGTCCGCAACCGGGTGTGTATCTCGCCGATAAGAAAGACGTGACCCAGACGTTCTTCCAGATGGGGCATCTGGGCGGTACGCTGCGCGACAAGGACTACCCCGCCCTACAGGTGGCCGCCGATATTCTCGGCGCGGGATTTTCGTCGCGGCTGACGACGCGCATCCGGACGCAGCTCGGCTACGTGTACGACGTGAGCGCGAGCTGGGGCGCGGGATTCAATCATCCAGGGATGTTCACGATCAGCGGCAGCACGAAGTCGAAGTCGACGGCGGATGCGCTGATCGCGATCCGCGAAGAGCTCGAGAAAATGCGGACGACAGAGGTTACGGCGGCGGAGCTCGAAGACGCGAAGCAATCGACGCTGAACAGCTTTGTGTTTTTCT
>JBDTTK010000522.1:0-3846 GCA_039930685.1 Bryobacteraceae bacterium
ATTGTCTTGCCTTCGTACTTCTTCAGTTTCGGATCGAGCACCTCGGCCACAGTGATTCCGCCCGGGCCGCCGGCACCAAGGTACTGATTCTCCCAATCGGCTGACTCCTTGGCCATGTCGGCCTTGATCCGTTCGCGGAGAGCGGGATCCGCAAGGCGCTTCAGGAGAGCGGAGCGTCCGCCTTCGCGCGACCAGGGAGGCAAGCACGCGTCCAGTCCGTTCGAGGCGCGATCCCATGGATATTGGTCGGCGGCGACATCGATGCCTCTCGCGCGAGCGTCTTCAATCTTTTTCAAAATCGCCTGCATGCGGCCAAAATTCGGGCGATAGGCGGTCTTCAGATGCCAGATCTGCGTGCGGATTTTCGCCTCGCCCGCGATACGAAAGATCTCGTCCATGGATGCGTCGATGCGACCAGACTCGGAACGCTGGTGCGTAAAGTAGGCGCCTCCATATCGCGCCGCGACTTTGGCAAGTGCAATCAACTCGTCGGTGCTCGAATAGATGTTGGGTATATATTGCAGGCTCGACGAGACGCCTAACGCGCCGTCGCGCATTGCCTGGTCGACCAACGCCTCCATCTTTGCCAGTTCCGCCGGAGTGGCCCGGCGGTTTTCGCGTCCGACGACCATGGTCCGTACGGTTCCGGAGCCGACCAAGGTTCCGAGATTGATTCCGATGCCGCGGCGGTCGAGACTCGCCAGATATTCGGCCATGGTCCGCCAATCGGGCCGGACTCCGTATCGGCGATACACATCCTCATTTTCCTTGAGGATGGCGTCGTTGAGCGGCGCGATCGAGTCCCCTTCCCCGGTTACTTCGGTGGTAATTCCGTCCATTACCTTCGAGGCGCAACGGGGATCTACTAGGACGTTGTATTCAGACTGACCCAGGAGATCGATAAAGCCGGGCGCAACCACGAGGCCCGAGGCGTCCACGGTGCGGCGCGAGGGCGCTCCGCGCAGTTTTCCGACGGCCGCGATCTTGCCGCCGCGCACCGCCACGTCGGCCTCAAACCAGGGAGCGCCGGTGCCATCGACGACTCGCCCGCCGGTGAACACAAGATCGAAGGGTTCGGCGGCGTTTCGTTGAGCGTAGGCGAAGTACGCCAAGCCGAAAGCGACGAGCACCGATCCGATTCGTTTCATTGCGTGATTCTACACGAGGCAGGGAGAGCGAAAACCGGAAGACTGGCAGAAGGCGAAGTCGTCCGGTGGGGTTCCGCGATGAATGGGCGCTCGGCGCGGCGTGCTACTCTTCACCAAATGAAAATCGCGATCCTGATCCTTGGTGCATGGATGTCTGTTTCGGCGCAGACGATGGAGGTTGCGGAAACCTCGATTGCGGATCTGCAGCGCGCGATGTCTGAAGGGCGCGTTACCTCGAAGGCACTTGTGCAGGCCTACCTCGACCGCATTACGGCGTTCGACCAACGCGGTCCGCGGCTCAACGCGATCATCACGGTGAACCCGAACGCACTCCGCGAGGCCGAGGCTCTCGATCGCGAACGGGCGGTAAAAGGCGCACGCGGTCCGCTGCACGGGATCCCCGTACTCGTAAAGGACAACTACAGTACGAAAGACATGCAGACGACGGCCGGGACGCTGGCGCTCATCGGGTTCGTGCCTTCGGCCGATGCCTTTCAGGTCCGGAAGCTACGTGAAGCGGGCGCGGTGATTCTCGCGAAAGCAAACCTGCATGAGCTCGCTTCCGGTATCACTACGACCGGATCCGCTTTCGGGCAGACGCACAATCCGTACGACCCGACGCGCAATCCGGGCGGATCGAGTGGCGGTACAGGCGCAGCGGTCGCGGCTAGCTTTGCCGCGGCCGGTATGGGTTCGGACACCTGCGGCTCGATTCGCATTCCGGCATCTGTCAACAATCTCGTCGGCTTGCGCCCGACCAAGGGGCTTTCGAGCATCGCCGGGATCGTGCCACTGTCGGTGACGCAGGATACCGGCGGTCCGCTGGCTCGCACGGTGAGTGATTTGGCTGTCGTGCTCGATGCCACGATCGGCGAGGATCCGGCGGATCCGGCGACGCACCTGCCGGCTGGCCAGACTCGACCGAAGTTCATGGACGCGCTGCAGGCCGGGGCCTTGAAGGGTGCAAAAATCGGAATCCTGGAGCCGTTGTTCGGTGACTCGTCCGACGACGCGGAAGTGATCCGCATCGTCCGTGCGGGGGTCGAGGAGTTGAAGAAACAAGGCGCCACGACTGTTTCCGTCCCTATGAAGGAACTGACGGAGGCGCTGAACGGTTCGTCGGTTATCGGGCAGGAATTCAAAGAAGACCTGGCGCAGTATCTGGCGGCGTACGGAAACACGACGGTTCATTCACTCGAAGAGATCGTGCGGGGCGGACTCATCCATGCTGCGCTGGAACCGAGGTTCAAGCTTCAATTGGAGATGAAGGGACGCGACTCCCATGAGTACAAAATCGCTCTCGCTAAGCGGATCGTTCTTCAGCAGACCGTACTTAAGTTGATGGAAGCCGAAAAGCTGGACGCGCTGGTCTACCCCACGATGCGACACAAGCCCGCGCGAATCGACGAACCGCAGCCCGGCTCCACGTGCCACCTTAGCGCCTCGACCGGGTTTCCGGCCATCACGGTGCCCGCGGGCTTTACGGCCGATGGCCTGCCCGTCGGACTCGAATTGCTAGGCCGCGCGCTCGACGACGCGAAGCTGGTGTCGTATGCATTTGCGTACGAACAGGCGACGCACCATCGCCGCGCTCCGCTTCGCACGCCGGCGTTGAGTGGGCCATCGGCACTCACGGTTCTGAGTTGGAAATCGAGCGCTCAGGCTCCGGGATCCGGCGGCACGATCACTGGCGAGTTCAGCCTCGATCCGGCGACGAACCGACTCACCTACGACATCAGCGCCGCGGGCTTCGCGGAGGGCGACATTCTGGCGGCAACCGTCCACCGTAAGGGGAAAGAAGCCAACGGACCCGTGATCGCTGTGATTGCCAACCACGAGTTCAAGCGGATTTCCGGTGCGGAGACGCTCTCCGATCCGGATCGCGAGAATCTGATGTCGGGTGCGGTTTATGTGCGCATTGCCGCGCGGTCCAAGGGCGCGGACAATTTGCGCCTTTCTCTCAAACCCACCGCTCAGAAGTGATGCGTGGGAAACGGAAGACTCAGCGACTTCCCTGCTTCATGATGTCGGCGAGCGCGCGCATTCGTTCGGCGTCGGCCGCGCTCTTGGTATGGCCAGCGTCCTTGTCGAGGTGCGATGCAAGCGTTTTGAGAGCGGCCGCGTCCTTCGTACTGTGCGAAGCTTCTGACTTGCCGATGGCGTCCTTGATCGCCGCGATGCGGTCTGCCGAAAGCGCTCCGCTGCGGGCCAGTTGATCGATGAACGCCCGGCCAACCACGAAACTCTTGGGCCAGACGATCTTTTGCTGGTTCTGGACGTTCAACTCGTCGAAATGCACCTGATTGGCGGCATCGATTTCGTTTTGGGTAATGAACTTGTTCGGCACGATCTTGAACACGTCGACGCCGCGCGCGATCTCGGAGCCGTAGACGTAGCCGTTGTACCAATACACGGACCAAAATCCACCGAGCACGCGCTTCTCCTTGTCGACAGGTCCTCGATCGAAATAAGCGATTTCGATGGGATTGGCCGCGTCGGTGAAATCCACCATAGAGACGCCGCCCTGATACCAAGCCTGCACAACAATATCTCGCCCGGGAATCGGCACCAGCGAACCGTTGTGCGCCACGCAGTTTTCGGTGTCGGCCTGCGCCGCCGGCATCTTGTAATAGGACGCAAGCTTCATCTTTCCCTTGGATAGAGTGAAGATGGCGTTCGCGCCCCAGTTCATGGGGTC
>JBDTTK010000523.1:0-3840 GCA_039930685.1 Bryobacteraceae bacterium
GACGGCGCCACCAACCCGGAAATCGCGCCCGAAGTTCACCCCATCACTCCCCCTAGCGAGAACCTCCAAAACAACTTACACGAAGTTGGCTTCGTTCGGAAGGAACCGGTTGCCGAGGACGAAACAGAGGAGCCCGCCGCCCTGAGCGGGCCTCCGGATCGGAGGAAAATCTGGAAGCATCCCCATCCACAACCTGCGAAGCCGCAGCCGTGACACGCCGGCCGCCCGGAATCCCAACTCATTTGGATTGAACCCCGACCATAAGGGACCATAAGCGAGGAGATGAGTGGGCTCTGGCCGAGTTCTGCCTTATAGCCCGCACGTCAGTGCGGGGATTTTGATCCAGACTAGCCAACGCCGAGGCGCGACGGTAACGTCGCGCTCCTTTGTGAGTGGATCCGACTAGCGGGAAATGGCTCTCAACGGACCGAGGACCCTAGGTGCGCAGCCCGGCGAGGACGCCGCGCATGAAACTAAAGCTCTCGAACATGCCCGGCAACGGATCCGAGTCGTGGATCTCGTATTCGAGCATGACGCCGCCCTTGTAGTTCATCTTCTTCAACTCGCGGAAGATGGCGGCGATCGGCATTTTGCCCTGGCCGACCGGAACCTGCGACTCCCTCGCGATCTTGGTGTCCGGGGATTGCAGGATCGCGAGGTCCTTGACGTGCATGTCGAGGAGGCGCGAACCGGCGTCGCGGACGGCGGCTACGGGGTCGGTTCCGGTGCGGGCCGTGTGGCCGATGTCGATGCAGCAGCCCATCCGCGGATCGAGATTCTTGACAATCTCAAGGACCGATTGCGGCGTCGGGAATTCCTTGTCCTCCGGACCGTGGTTGTGGACCGCGATCTTGATGTCGTACTTCTTCACGAACTTCTCGAGTTTCGGCAGCGTGGTCCGCGAGGGCGCGGAAACCATCAGAGGCATGCCGGATTTCTTGGCGTATTCGAACTTGGCCTCGAAGTCGGCGTCGTCGTCCTTCTTGAAGTCGACCGTACCTCCCCCGAGGATCGTGAAGCCGGCGTCCTGAATCGACTTCACCGCTTTCGCCCGGTCGGAGTCCTTCATCACCATCGGCATGTGCATGTCCTTCAGGTTGATGTAGGACACGCGCAGCTTCTTAGCCATCGAAAGCATCGTCTTCCGTTGAAATTCGCGGAAGGAGTAGCTGGCGATTCCGAGTTTGAGATCGTCGGGCGGCATCGGAAACGGGGACGGCTTTCCGCCGTCGTCGTCCTGCTCGAAGGCGTTGAGTTCCAAAGCGGCGAACGGAGCAAGCGAGGCTCCACGGAGAAGGTTGCGTCTGGTAACGTTCACAGCGATATTGTATAGCGGATTCCGGTCTGGTGGAAGCCCTAAGGCGCGGTGAAAAATGAGGGCCGGTGAAAGGCCGCCGGCTACATCTTGTAGCGGCCCATATCCTCGTCGTTCAGGTTCTCAAGCCAACGGCGAAGCTCTTCGTTGTTGACCTTTTCAGAAACCGCGCTCGACTTGGACGTTTTGAGAACCTGCTCTTCGACGTAAATCGGGCAATCGAGGCGCAACGCGATCGCGAGGGCGTCGGACGGACGCGAATCCACGCTGATGAGATGGCCGTCGCGCTCCAGCCAGATGACCGCAAAGAAGGTGTCGTCCTTGAGATCGCTGACCACGACCTTGCGTACGCCCGTCTCTAGTCCGGTGAGCAGGGTCTTAATGAGGTCATGCGTCATCGGCCGAGGCGTCGATACCTTTTCGATTTCGAGTGCAATGGCGTTGGCTTCGTAGATCCCCACCCAGATCGGGAGAATGGAACTGCCGGTGACATCCTTCAACACCACGATCGGCATATTCGTCACAGGATCCATCATGAGGCCGCGAATTTTCATTTCGACTTCCATGGTGATTGCGTGCCTCCTTTATTGGCTGATACTCGCGGACGCCGCACTGGCTGCTTCGCCCGCCATCGAATTCGGACCCGCGCGCGTCACGCGCACGTTTACATACGTCCCCGCGTACCTGGAGATGATATCGCCTCCGGCTTCCGGATTGGGCGTCTCGAGTCCGAGGAAGTTTAACATCTTGTGCTGTGACGTCCGGCCAATCCATTGACCGGTAGCTTTGTTGAAGCCCTCGATCATGACTTCCTCGATGCGGCCCACATACGCGGCATTGCGGCGAATCTGAATTTGCCGCTGCTTTTCTTGAACAATCGCCAGGCGGCGGCTCTTCTCTTCTTCGACGATGTGATCGTCGAGCTGAAGCGCCGGAGTGTTCGGTCGCCTCGAATACTTGAAGCTGAACATCGACTCATACTCGACTTCGTCCATCAGCCGAAGCGTTTCTTCGAAGTCCTGTTCCGTTTCTCCCGCGAAGCCGACGATGATATCCGTTGTAATCGCGATTTCGCGGCGCGCGCCTTTGATCCAATCGATCCGCCGCATGTACTCGTCGCGTGTGTACATCCGCTGCATCGAGGTCAGGAGTCGCGTCGAGCCGCTCTGCACCGGGAGGTGCACGTGATTGCACAGGTTCGGATTCTCGTCGATCGCGTCCACGATCTCCTTCACGAAGTCGCGCGGATGCGAGGTCGTAAAGCGCACGCGGCGGATGCCGTCGACTTCACCGACCTTGCGAAGCAGCAGAGCGAAATCGAGTCCGAGTGCGCGCGGCACCGGATTCGAGGGGTCGTAAAAGCTGTTGACGTTCTGGCCGAGCAACAGGATCTCGCTATAGCCGAGCTGCGCGAGCTGCCGCGCTTCCGCGAGAACGGATTCCATAGTTCGGCTGCGCTCCGGGCCGCGCGTGAAGGGAACCACGCAATACGCGCAGCTCTTGTTGCAGCCTTCGATGATCGTGATGTAGGCGCGATACGGATTGTCGCGGCGAGTGTACGGCGTGTCGAACGCTTCTTCCGTATCGAGACTGAGGCCCGTAACCCGCTTGTTGCCGTTCTCGATCTGCACCAGCAGTTCAGGCAGCTTGGCATAGCTGGCGGATCCGGCCACCAGCGACACGTGCGGCGCCTTGTCGAAGATCTTTTCGCCCTCCTGCTGGGCGACGCACCCGATGACGGCGAACGTCTTCTGCTTTCCGTCCGGGCCTTTGCCGGCTGACTTCTTGAACTGATCCAGCCGGTGGAAGACCTTCTGCTCGGCCTTGTCGCGGATCGAACAGGTGTTGTAGACGACCAGTTCCGCGGCTTCGACGCTGTCTACCTGCGAATAGCCCTCGTTCACCAGCGTGCCAATGACCTTCTCTGAGTCATGCGCATTCATTTGGCAGCCGAAGGTTTCGATGTAGAACGTCTTCATCGTGGCGGGATCGCTACCTTCTAGACTAGCAGGGACCGAATCCGGCGGACCCAACCGAGACAAACGCAGTTCCGTCGGCTGTCGACGTGAGAAAAGCGGCGGCCTCTAGACACTCTTCTTAAGAGATGACCTGTTCGACCTGGTCCGCGGGCTTGTGTCCGCTGCGTATTCAATACGACCCGGATGCGATCCGGAAACTACACCGGAAAGCGGGGACGCGAGCGGTTTCGGGCGTGCTCTACGGCCGGCTGGATGCCGATACGCTCCGAATCGAGAGCCTGCGGCTTGTGCCAGGCAATTCCTCGAATGCGGTTTGGGCGAAGCTTGCCTCCGCGAAGCCAAAGGGTTTGGTAGCGGTCGGCTTCTTCTCTGTCCGCGAACGGATCGCGCTCACAGACTCTGACGTCATGCGGCTGCGATGTCAGTTCCCAGCCCGCTGGCAGACGGCGCTGATCCTGAATCCAGGTGGACGCGCGGGTTTCTTCGTCCGATCTCACGACGGGACTCTCGATGCGGCTCGCAGTCCAGCTGAGTTCGATCTTTACG
>JBDTTK010000524.1:0-3837 GCA_039930685.1 Bryobacteraceae bacterium
CTGGCCCGTTCCGATGCTGCGCGTCGGAACCTTCTCGATCAGGTCGGCCAGGATCAGCGAGCTGGACGAAAGCTTTTCATCGTCGAAGTGCGGAATATCGAGCGCCACTTCGTAATTATTCATCGTGCCGCCGACGACGTCCTTAGCGACTACGTTGAGGCGGTACTTGCCGGGCGCCAGCGGAACGGACTTCTGATAGACCTTCGATCCCTTGGCTGCTTCCGCCAGCAGTTCGCTCGGAACCTCCGTCGACACAACGTCTTCAAACACGTTGACCGTGCGGCGCGACATCGAACTGATGCGCGCGTAAATATTGATGGTCGAGCGCGAAATGCCGTCCTTCTCCTTGAACTGGAGATCCTTGCCCTCAAACTGCAGCATCACGGCGGTGAGCACCGAGGACCCGGTCAACGGAATGACGTCATAGCGGACCTTCATCGGCAGCAGGTTGAACTTGATCGTCGAGTTCACCGCGGCTTCAAGATCCTTGAACTTGATGGTCGGCGCCTTTTGCAGGTTCGCGAACTGCTGCAACCGGTCGAACTGGTTCATGCTGGCGGGCAGCGGCGTGTTCCCGGTACCGAGGCGCGTGCCGTCCGTGCGCGTGAAGCGATCCGTCTTCGACGACAGGCCCAGGCTTTCGTTCAGCGTCAAGCCGGCGTTCGGAACGTACAGCAAAGCGTCCTTTTCGGACGGATCCATCGTCATGCGGTATTCGCCGGACTGCGTCGTGTCGACGAATTCGATATTGACGTCCGTGCCGACACCGTCGATGTAGCGGTAGCGCCACTTTTCAAACGGGAAGGTCGAGGTCGTTCCGCCGCCCTCTTCGTAGGGACGATTGTAAGTTCCGCCCGACGGATGCGACTCGATTTCGTCGGCCGGTCCGAACGTGATGTAGATGCGCCCGCGGTCGGACTTCCAGCCCGGAATGCCCGAAGCATAGTGCTCGTTCGCGTAGGCGATACGGCGATAGTGCTCTTCCTTGTATTCGTTCTCTTCCGTATCCGGGGTTGGATCGCGCCGCAGCCAGAAGCCTTCCACAAAATTCTGGCGCTCTTCGTCGGTCGAAAGGCGCTTGAACGCCGTCCGCTCTTCATCCGTGATGATGTAGCCGACTTCTTCCGAGAGCCACTTCTTGTACGGGGTCTCTAGCTCCCTGCGGAGCTTGTCTTCGCGTTTGCGCTTTTCCTTCTCGGACAACGGTTTCGCGACGGTTTCGCGTTGGTCCGACGAAGACGCAGCTTTATCCTTCTTTTTGTCGGCTGCCGATATCATGAGAGCGGCGGTAGCCAGGAGAGCAAGGGTCCGCGGCAGAGTACGATGCATAAACACTTCCACCTTTAGCGATTGTACCTCTTAGGACGACGCAAGCAATGGGGGTGCCGTTTCGCCCGCGGTGAGAAACCAGTAAGTTGCGGCCCGCGCCCTGTGACCCGCCGGGCACACTGTGTTCGGGTAGGTAGCCGGTCGCCACCGGGAAACGGCTATAACGGACTCGCGGAGAGCTCGCTTTCGGGATATAAAGCGAAGGAGCACTCCCTACACGACTTGGATGCGGTAAACCATGAAAACCAACGCCATGCGCCTGCTCGACCAGCACGGCGTCCAATACGAGGTAAAGGAATACGCCGTTGACCCGGACGACCTCACCGCCGGAACCGTCGCCCAAAAAGTCGGTCTGCCGCCCGAGCAGGTCTTCAAGACCCTCTGTGTCCGCGGCGACCGGAACGGAGAAGTCCTCGCCGTCATCCCCGGAAACGCCGAGCTGAATTTGAAGGCGCTCGCCAAACTCACCGGCGACCGCAAGATGGACTTGCTTCCCCTAAAGGAGGTCCTCAACGTCACAGGCTACCAGCGCGGCGCCGTGACGGCGTTCGCCGCAAAACGCGATTTCCCGGTCTACGCCGACGAAACCATCGAGCTGTTCGACGTGATCTCAGTCTCAGTAGGCATGCGCGGCGTGCAGGCGCTGCTCAAACCCGAGGACTACCTTCGCGTCACGGGTGCCATCGTTGCCGGCCTCACTATGGATTGAGCGCCGCCGGAAGTCGAAAATAACCTGCACGGGTCCCAAGCTGACGGCGTCTATTACATGCAAGTGCTGTCGCGCCTTATCATCGCTTTCGCCGCGATCGGGCTTTTGTTCCCCCACGCGACAGCGCGCGGGGAGGATTCCGCCGGGCGGATCGCCGGCCGAATCGTGGACGCCGTCAACGGTCTCGGACTCCGCCGCACGCACGTCGTGCTTCGCCCCGCGGAAGGCGGACTGTCGGCCATCGGCGTCCGGACCGACGAGCGCGGCATGTTCGAAATTCGCGAGATCCCGCCGGGCCGCTATTCGTTCCTTGCCGAGCTCGACGGCTACCTGCCCGGCACCACCGCCTACCGCGGCGCCTACCGCATTCCGGAAGTCATCACCGTCGGCGGAGCGGCTGAGCTCACCGGACTCGAGATCCGCATGTCCAAATGGGCCACCATCGCCGGGCGCATCCGCTACGACGACGCCGACCCCGCGAGTTCCATGCTCATGCAGGCCTGGCGCGAGCAGTCGTGGCGTGGACGCCGAGGCTACATCGTCGCCGCCGCTGCCCGCACCGACGATCGCGGCGAATATCGGATCTACGGTCTCCAGCCGGGCTCGTATCTGATCGCCGCCGTCTATGACCGTACCGTCCCCGTTCCGAATCTCACAGAACAACCACGCCTCGACGCCAGCGGACTGCCGATTCCGCCGGAAGGGTTCACGACCACGTTCTTCCCGAATTCCATCAAACTGTCCGACGCCGTTCCGCTCAAGCTCGGCCACGGCTCCGAGATTACCGGCATCGACATCTACCTCACTCCGGTCCGCCAATTGAACATTCGCGGCGTGGTGATTGACGGCGTCGCGAACGCCATCGTCAAGTCACCCGTTCTTACGATCGAGCGCGACGCCGCCGACGGATCGAGCGGTGTTCCGCTGCAGGTTCCCCTGCTGACCGACCCTCAAGGCAACTTCGAACTGCGCGGTGTGCCGCCTGGCAGTTACATGCTCTATGCGGAGAGCGTCAGCAGCGGAATCCGCATCGGCGTCAACTATCCGCTCACGGTGGGCAGTGCGGACGTCGTGAATCTGAAACTCGTCATGCGTCCTGCCGGACTCTTCCCGGTCACAATCAAGTCGGATTTGGGTCCCGAAGAAGCAAGGCATCTGCGGCTGCTGTTCGAGCCTCGCAGCGCGCGCGGCCAGGTCATCCGCGAACAGGCGGATCTCCGTGCGAAGGTATCGCTGATGCCGGACGAGACCTACGACGTGACGGTCGACAACCTGCCCGAGGACTACTACCTGAAGTCTTTGACGATCGACGGCCACGAAATCGGATTACTTCACGGGGCAGCCGCGAACGCCGCGTCCCCGCTGGTCATCGAGCTGGAGAAGAAGGGCGGGCGCGTCCACGGGCGCGCCGTCACCGAATCCGGGCAGGACGTCCTCACGGGCGCCAATCTGATGCTGATTCCGGACTCCCAAAAGCTCGCCGACTATCGCGACGGCTTCTCCGACGAGCTTGGATACTACCAGTTTCGCGGCGTGCCTCCCGGCAAGTACACGCTGGTCTCCTGGCTGGACGAACCTCCGTGCGACGTCTGGCGGAACCGGGGATGCGCTGCCTACGGCCAGCCGGTAGCGGTCGGCGAAGGCGAAACGGTCAACACGGTCCTGCGTTACAAACCGCCCGCTTCCAACTAACCGCCCGAATCGCGCAGCCGAGGCGTGACCGTAAGGTCACGCTCCCAAAATTTTCGCATCGCGCCGTAGGGGCCGGGAATATCCGGCCCGCCGATCCCAGCGCGACC